>CAMPBJ010000010.1 GCA_946637575.1 uncultured Clostridia bacterium
GAAGACGTTACCGTATGTCCGAAGTGCGGAGGAACGCATATCCATCAGGACGAAGACGTTTTGGACACCTGGTTCTCTTCGGCGCTTTGGCCGTTCTCAACGTTAGGTTATCCCGAAATGACGGAAGATTTAAAATACTTCTATCCGACAGACCTTTTGGTTACAGGATACGATATTATCTTCTTCTGGGTAGCGCGTATGATCTTCTCGGGACTCGAGCATATGAAACGTATTCCGTTTAAGAACGTTTTGATCCACGGTCTCGTTCGCGACTCTCAGGGCAGAAAGATGAGCAAGTCCTTAGGAAACGGCATCGATCCTACCGAGATTATCGAAAAGTACGGCGCGGACACACTAAGATTTTCTTTAATAAACGGCGTTGCGCCCGGTAGCGACATGAGATTTTCTGACGAAAAGGTGGAAGGCGCGCGCAACTTTATGAATAAGATTTGGAACGCCTCCCGTTTCGTTTTATTAAACGCCGAAGGAAAGGACGTTATTCCCATTTCAGAGTGCAAACTTTCTTCCGCGGACAAGTGGATTATCGCTAAACTTAATAAGACTGTAAAAGAAGTTACGCTCAATATGGAAAAGTACGAGATGGGGGTTGCGCTCTCTAATCTTTACGACTTTGTGTGGAGCGACTTCTGCGACTGGTATATCGAACTTACAAAACCCGTTTTGTACGGCGAGGACGAAAAGAAGACGCTAAGCACGGTGTCCGTTCTCTGCTACGTTTTGGGTGAAACGCTTAAACTTTTGCATCCGTTCGTTCCTTTTATTACCGAAAAGATCTATAAAGAACTTCCTAATGCAAAGGGAACGATAATGCTTGCCGAATTCCCGAGAGTTAATCCGAAATTCAACTATACAGCAAGTATGAAGGAGATCGAACCCGTAAAAGAAGTTATAAAGACGATAAGAAACATAAAGGTCAAATTAAACGCCGCGCCGTCTAAGAAGGTTACGCTTTACGTCGCGACCGAGAATAAAAAACCGTTTAGAAACGGTGCGGTCTATATTCAAAAACTTGCGGGGGTTTCGGAGATCGTCTTTATCGAGAGCAAATCCGAATTAAACGAAAAAGTCGTTTCGCAAGTCATTGACGGTGCGGAACTTTTCGTGCCGCTCGGAGAACTTGTCGATTTAAAAGTAGAACTTGAAAGGCTGAATAAAGATCTTGCGAACATTGAAAACGAGATCGCGAGAGCGAGCGGGAAACTTTCAAACAACGGCTTTTTGGAAAAAGCGCCGAAGGCTTTGGTTGAATCCGAGAGGGAAAAACTCAACAAGTATATCGATATGCGCGACAAATTGAGAAAACAGATAGAAGATTTTGAAAAATAGCGAAAAAGAGCCGAAAAATCGGCTCTTTTTTTTAACTAAAGCAGATACGCTATTGACTTTAATAGTTTAATGTACTAAAATACTATATATAAAGTTTAAATGGAGACTGAAAGAAAGAAAATGGCAAGAATCAACGACGAATACAGAAAAAGTATGACCTTAAAACTCGATTACAACAATATGATGAAAGAATACGTCGGGGACGAGCAGGGGCTTTCCCTTTCGGATTTTAAAAACGAAGAAAAAACCGTTGTAAAAGCGTATAAGTCCGTGTTAAACGGCAGGGGCAAAGGGATGATGGGTTGGACCGAACTTCCCTATAATCAGGACGAGATAGTAAAGGACATTATTGCGACCGCAAAAGACGTTATTAAAAGAGCGGACAATTTTGTCGTCTTGGGTATCGGCGGTTCTGCGTTAGGACCTACAGCGGTGTTTACTTCGCTCTGTCACCTTCGCCATAACGAATTAAAGAGAAGTAAGAGAAAGTTCCCGAAACTCTACGTCGAGGATAACGTCGATCCCGAAAGAATGAACGCCTTACTCGACGTTTTGGATCTCGACAAGACCGTTTTTAACGTTATTACGAAGAGCGGCGCGACGAGTGAAACCATGTCGCAGTTTTTGATCATAATGGATCTTTTAAAGAAAAAGTACGGCGACAAAGCAAAAGATCATATGATCGCGACGACTTCCGAAACGCGCGGAAACCTTATTAAGATCGCAAAAGAGGAAGGACTTAAAACTTTCTTTATCCCGGACGGCGTCGGCGGAAGATTCAGCGAACTTTGCCCGGTGGGACTTCTTCCTGCCGCGGTCGTCGGTATCGACGTTAAAGCGATGCTTAACGGTGCAAAGCATATGGACAAAATCTGCATGAAGAAAGACGTTAAGGCAAACCCCGCTCTTATGAGTGCGCTTTTAGAATATCTTTCGATGAAAAAGGGTAAAAACATTTCGGTCATGATGCCGTATTCTGACGGACTTAAATACATCGCCGACTGGTATTGCCAACTTTGGGGCGAAAGTTTAGGAAAAGCCGTCGATCTCGACGGAAACTTGGTTTACGCAGGTCAAACCCCCGTCAAAGCCTTGGGTGTTACCGATCAGCACTCGCAAGTTCAACTGTATAGAGAAGGTCCGTTCGACAAGGTAGTTACGATAATCGCCGTTGAAAAGTTCAGAAACGATATAACGATAAGCGACGGATATAAAGATATTCCCGACGTGAATTTCCTTTGCGGACACACGATGGGAGAACTTATAAACACCGAAAGAAAGGCGACGGAGTACGCGCTTACTACCGCTAAAAGACTTAACTATACGATCACTCTTCCGGAAATAAACGCGTTTACGATCGGCGAACTTTTATACCTTTTCGAGATGGAAACGGCGTTCTGCGGTGCGATGCTTGGTATCGACACCTTTAATCAACCCGGCGTTGAGGGAGGGAAAAACGCGACTTACGCGCTTTTCGGAAGAAAAGGTTACGAAAAGACCAAAGAAGAAATGGACAACGCGCCCAAAAAGAACGCGGATTATATTATCTAAATGGCAGTGAAAGAGAACACAACGGGAAATCTCCCATTATACCTTTTTCATCAGGGCACGAACTTCCGCTCTTACGACTATCTTGGCGCGCATTTTACCGAAGTTGACGGTAAAAAGGGCGTTACGTTCCGTACGTGGGCGCCGAGAGCGTGGGAAGTTTCGGTTATCGGCGACTTGAACGGGTGGAACGATAAAAGCCACCCGATGAAAAGAATATCCGACGGAGGAGTGTTCGAACTCTTTATCGAAGGGCTTTCGGAGTACGACGCGTATAAGTACGCCGTAAAAAGCGAAAAGACGGTGTGGAAGGCTGATCCTTACGCTTTCCATGGCGAAACTCCGCCTAAAACGGCGTCAAAAATCTATGATTTAGACGGGTTTTCGTGGGGTGACGCGGAGTTTATCAAAAACAAACGCGCGCCTTATGATAAGCCTATGAATATCTACGAAGTTAACCTTGCGTCCTGGAAGAAAAAACCGAACGGAGATTACTATTCTTACCTTGAACTTGCGGTCGAACTCGTAGATTACGTTGTCGATATGGGTTACACTCACGTCGAGTTTATGCCCGTTACCGAGTATCCTTTCGACGGTTCCTGGGGATATCAGCAGACGGGATATTATGCCGTGAGTTCGCGTTTCGGAACACCGAAGGATTTTATGGCGCTCGTCGACGCTTTTCATAAGAAGGGTATCGCAGTCATCGTTGACTGGGTTCCTGCGCACTTCCCGACAGACGAACACGGGCTTTTTGAGTTCGACGGACACCCTTGCTATGAAAATCAGGGGTGGGACAGGATGGAGCATAAGACCTGGGGAACAAGGATCTTTGACTGGGCAAGAAACGAAGTAAGGTGTTTTTTGATCTCCAACGCGATGTTTCTTTTCGATAAGTTCCACGTCGACGGTTTAAGAGTCGACGCGGTTGCTTCCATGTTATACCTTGACTACGACAGAAAACCGGGAGAGTGGATGCCGAACGAACACGGCGGAAACTATAACCTTCAGGCGATAGATTTTTTAAAAAAACTTAACGAAACGGTGTTCGGTTCGTACCCGAACGCGCTTATGATCGCCGAGGAATCTACCGCGTTCCCGATGGTTACAAGACCGACAAACGTTGGAGGCTTGGGATTTAACTTTAAGTGGAATATGGGTTGGATGAACGATTCGCTCTCCTACATAAAGACAGATCCGTTCTTCCGTTCCGCAGATCATTATAAGATAACGTTTTCTCTTTGCTATGCGTTCTCGGAAAACTACGTTCTTCCGATTTCGCATGACGAGGTGGTACACGGCAAGAAATCGCTTTTGGATAAGATGCCGGGGAGAATCGAGGATAAATTCGCTAATTTAAGGACGTATCTTCTCTTTATGTACGCTCACCCAGGTAAAAAGTTGTCTTTTATGGGCAACGAATTCGGGCAGTTTAAGGAGTGGAATTACAAAGAAGGGTTGGAGTTTTTTATGATAAACTTCGATAATCATAGAAAACTTTGGAACTTTAATAAAGCGCTTAATCGCGTGTATAAAGACAACGCACCGCTTTACGAACGCGACGATTCGTACGAAGGGTTTTCGTGGGTGTCCGAGTATGAACGGGATAACAACGTTATATCGTTTATTAGGTACGATAAATGCGGAAAGGAAATAGTCGCGCTTTTCAACTTTTCGGGCAACGATTATTACGAATACAGATTAGGCTTAGACGTCGGTGAGTATAAAATACTTCTTTGTACCGACGATCGGGATTACGGCGGGAACGATAAGGTCGAGAAAAAGGTTTACAAAACCGAAAAATATTCCGCGCACGGAAGAGATAATTCGATTCTTTTGCGTCTGCCGGCTTTTACGGGTATTTACTTTGAGAAAATAAAATAGGTTTTTATAAGGAGAGATGATATGATAAGGAAGAAAAAATGCGTCGCGATGTTGCTTGCCGGGGGACAAGGCAGCAGGCTCTACGCGCTGACTAACAACATCGCAAAACCTGCGGTGTCTTTTGGCGGAAAGTACAGAATAATCGATTTTCCGCTGTCTAACTGCGTAAATTCGGGCATCGACACAGTCGGTGTTCTAACGCAGTATCAACCGCTCGTCTTAAACGACTATATCGGTAACGGTCAGCCGTGGGACTTGGACAGGGAATTCGGCGGAGTCCATATCCTTTCGCCGTATCAGGCGAAAACTTCTTCCGAGTGGTATAAGGGCACGGCTAACGCAATTTATCAGAATATTCGGTTTATAAAACAGTTTAATCCGGACTACGTTCTGATACTTTCGGGCGACCATATATACAAAATGAATTACTCCGTAATGCTTAACTATCATATACTTAACAACGCCGACTGTACTATCGCGGCGATAGAAGTTCCGATGGAAGAAGCGTCGAGATTCGGGATCCTAAATACCAACGAAGATTCGAGTATTTACGAATTTGAAGAAAAACCCAAAAACCCCAAAAACAACCTTGCGTCTATGGGTATATATATTTTCAGCGCTGAAAAACTTTATAAATACCTTGAAGAGGATAACGCCGACCCGAACTCGTCGAACGATTTCGGTAAAAACGTTCTTCCGAAGATGCTTTCTAACGGCGAACGTATGATGGCGTATAAGTTCACGGGGTACTGGAAAGACGTCGGAACGATCGACTCTCTATATGAAGCGAATATGGATCTTTTAGGCGATATACCGAAATTTAACGTTTCCGATCCCTCATGGAAGATTCAGACGAGGAGCCCTATGTCGCCGCCTCACTACGTAGGAGACGGTGCTATAATTAAAAACAGCATCATTTTAACCGGGTGCGAGATCTACGGCGACGTAGAAAACTCAATTCTTTCGAGCGACGTTGTCGTGGAGAAAGGCGCGACGGTACGTAACAGCGTTATTATGGCCGACGTTAAGATAAAGAGCGGCGCGACCGTCGAATACGCGATAATCGACGAAAACACAGTAGTTTCTTCGGGCGCGACCGTCGGAGATCCGAAAGAGAGCGGCAAAGGTATTGCGGTTTTAAGCAGAAATATCACGATAGGTGAAAACGCAAAAGTTTCGGGCGGTCAGATCATAGATAAGGATTTAGAAGGGGGTGCGAACTAATGAGAGCGGTAGGTATTGTTTTTTCAAATATACACGATAAAAACGTTCCGGAACTTGTAAGGATAAGGACTCTCGGTTCTATTCCTTTCGGCGGAAGATACAGGCTTATCGACTTTCCGTTGTCAAATATGGTAAACTCCGGTATCGACACCGTGGGAATTATAACGAAGAGCAACTATCAGTCGCTTATGGATCACGTAGGTAGCGGAAAATACTGGGATCTTGCGAGAAAGGACGGTGGTCTTATTATCCTTCCGCCCTTCGGCGACCTCGGAAACGACAGCCTTTATACTTCGAGATTAGAGGCGTTAAAGGGCATAACGAGTTTTCTATCCCACGCGGACGAAGAATACGTCGTTATGACCGACTGCGACTCCGTTTGCAGAATGAACTATAACGAGATTTTGGATTATCACATAAGAAATCGCGCGGATATCACGCTCGTTTACAAAAAGATGGTACCGGATATGACTTCGGAAGAGCCTGCTACGACGTTTACGGTGTTCGAAAACAGAATTACGGGGCTTGCTTATAAAACCGAAGCCGACGGAAAAGAGGCGAACGTCTTTACCAACGTGTTTATTATGAAGAGGAGTCTGCTTTTGTCTATCATAATGGACAGTATTTCCCGCGGAAAACGTCATTTTATGACCGATATTATTGCGGACAACTTAAAGTCGATGAGAATTATGGGATACGAACATAAAGGATTCTTTGCGGGCATAACGTCGTTCCAGGCGTATTTTGAAAGCAATATGTCCCTTTTAGACCCTGCGAACCGTAACGAACTCTTCGGCGACAGGAACGTTTTCACGAAGGTCAAAGACTCCGCGCCGACAAAGTACGGCAATAACGCTTCCGTAAAGAATTCGCTTATTGCGGACGGTTGCGTCGTTGAAGGAACGGTCGAAAACAGTATTATTTTCCGTGGAGTAAAGGTCGACAGGGGCGCGGTTGTTAAAAACAGTATCGTAATGCAGGATACGGTTATCGGCACGGGCGCGTCGCTCAACTATATTATCGTCGACAAGAACGTTTCAATAAAGGACGGAAGGTATCTTTCCGGCGCAGAAAATCATCCCTTCTACGTTGCGAAGGGTATGATGGTTTAAGGAGAAAAATATGGCAGAAAAAAAGAAAACGGGGAAGATCCCCGAAATTAAAGTTTCCGCAAAAAAGAAGATTGTTTTTTTGGGTTCGGAAGCGGCACCGTTTATCGCGACCGGCGGTCTTGCGGATGTTTTAGGATCACTCCCTAAGTCTATCGCAAAAAACAAGAATTATGACGTGAGCGTGATCTTACCGTTATATAGCGCGATAAGTACGGAGTTTAAATCGCAGTTTAAGTTCCTTACTAACTTTAACGTTGCGGTAGGTTGGCGTTGGCAGTACGCAGGCGTGTTCTTTATGGAGCACGAAGGCGTTAAGTTTTACTTTATCGACAACGAATACTACTTTAAGCGCGAAGGGAATATCTACGGGTTTTACGACGACGGCGAACGCTTTGCTTTTTTCTCAAGGGCGGCGCTCGATACGATAGCAAGACTGAATATCTATCCTGACGTTTTGCATTGTAACGACTGGCAGACCGCGGCGTCCGTGATATTCTTAAAAGGTATGTATTACGGCGATGAAAAGTTTAAGAGAATCAAAACGATTTTTACTATCCACAACATAGAATATCAGGGGATATTCCCGATGGACACTTTTGAAAGTCTTTTCGGTTTTTCCTCGTCTTTAAAAAACTTCGTCGAGTTCGACGGAAACGTCAATCTTATGAAAGGCGCGATAGAGATGACGGATATCGTTTCCACCGTAAGCCCGACTTACGCCGAAGAGATCAAGAACGCTTACTATGCGCACGGGTTACAGGATATTATAAAGAGAAACGCTTGGAAACTCGTGGGGATTTTAAACGGCATCGACACGGATTATTATAACCCCGAAACCGACAAATATCTTTTTAAAAACTACTCCGCTAAAGACCTGTCGGGCAAGGCGGTTTGCAAGGAAGAATTGCAAAAACTTCTGGGGCTTCCCGTTAAACCCGAAACACCGATTATTGCGGTCATATCGAGACTCGTTTCTCATAAAGGCTTAGACTTGGTTCGCAGTACGATCGAAAGCGTTTTAGCGGAAGACGTGCAGATCGTTATATTAGGTAAAGGCGAGATAGGGTATGAAAACTTCTTTAACCATATCGCTTACACGTATAAAGGGAAGTGCGCTACGATAATTGCTTACAATCAGGACTTGTCGAGAAAGATATACAGCGGCGCGGATCTTTTCCTTATGCCGTCTAAGTCCGAACCGTGCGGACTTTCTCAGATGATCGCGAGTCGTTACGGAACTGTGCCGATCGTTCGAGAAACGGGCGGACTTAACGACAGTATTAAAGCGTATGACGGAAAGAGCGGCAACGGATTTACTTTTAAAGACTATAACGCCCACGATATGCTTTACGTTATAAACGAGGCGATAAGAACTTATCACGATAAAGACAAATGGAAAGACGTTCAGGGAAGGGCTTTAAATACCGACTTTTCTTGGGGTGCTTCCGCAAAAGAATACGATAAAATTTACAGCGACAAATAGGAGATGCTTTTGATGACGGAAAAAGACGCGACAACACTAATTACGGGAAAACTGTCAAGATACTTCGGGGTTTCACCTTCCGAGGCAACTAAAAACCAAATTTATAAGGCTGTGGTTATGTGCGTCAGGGATATTTTACTTGAAAAACGCAGCGCATTTAACAAAAAATACCGCGAGAAAAACGGCAAAAGAGTTTACTATCTTTGCATGGAATTTCTCTTGGGACAGTCTCTTAAAAACAACGCGTACAATTTAGGCTTAACCGGAGTATTCGACTCCGCGCTCAAATCCACGTTTAACACTACGTTAGAAGAGTTATACGAATTAGAACCGGACGCGGGCTTAGGCAACGGCGGTTTAGGAAGGCTTGCCGCGTGCTTTATGGACGCGCTTGCGTCCGGCAACTATCCCGCTATGGGATACTCGATAAGATACGAGTACGGTCTGTTTAAGCAAAAGATCGTCGATGGTTGGCAAATGGAATTGCCTGATATTTGGTTACCGGGCGGGGAAGTTTGGCTGACGCCTAGACTCGATAAGACTTTTAAGGTCAAGTTCGACGGGTTTATCCGTGAAAACTGGACGGAAAAGGGGCTTACTATCGAACACGCGGACGCAAAAGAAGTGGAAGCGGTAGCATACGATATGATGATCTCCGGAAAAGGCGGAGAGGCGGTGTCGGTGTTAAGGCTCTGGAAGGCGCAAAATATCCGCGACTTCGATATGAAGACCTTTTCCCAAGGCGATTACATGCGCAGCATGCAAGAGGATAACGAGGCGGATCTTATTTCCAAAGTCTTATACCCCTCGGATAATCACTTTGAAGGCAAGTCTTTAAGGTTAAAACAGCAGTATCTTTTGGTTTCCGCGACTTTGCAGGATATAGTAAAAGATCACAAAAACCGTTACGGTTCTTTGGATACGCTCCCCGAAAAAGCCGCGATCCATATTAACGACACGCACCCCGCGCTTTGCATACCCGAACTTATGCGTATTTTGATCGACGAAAACGGTTACGACTGGGATAGCGCGTGGAATATCGTTACCAAAACCGTTGCTTATACCAACCACACGGTAATGAGCGAGGCTCTCGAGAAGTGGAACGAGGACTTAATAGAAAGACGACTTCCGAGAATTTACTCGATACTTAAAGAAATAAACGAGCGGTTCTGCGCCGAAATGTGGAACAAGTTTCCGGGCGACTGGGATAAGATCGAAAGGATGAGTATCTTTTCTCACGGTCAGGTAAGGATGGCAAACCTCTCCGTCGTTGCGTCGCATCACGTCAACGGCGTTTCCGCGCTACACAGCGATATCATAAAAAAGAGTATATTTAAAGACTTTAATGACGTTTACCCGGAAAAGTTTACGAACGTAACTAACGGTATCGCGCACAGGCGTTGGCTCTGCCAGTCTAACCCCGAACTTTGTTCGCTGATTTCGGACTGTATCGGGGAAGGCTACGTTTTAGACGCGTCTAAACTTAAAGATTTTAAGAAGTTTGAAAACGACGAAAGCGTTCTTAAACGCATCAACGAGATAAAGGCAATAAAGAAGAAGCAGTTTTCAGACTACGCTCTTAAAACGCAAGGTATAGTTATAAACCCCGATTCTCTTTTCGACGTTCAGGCGAAAAGGCTTCACGAGTACAAAAGGCAACTTCTTAACGTTTTGCATATTATTTCGCTTTGTAACGACATAAAGGAAAACCCGAATTTACCCGTTATTCCGAAGACCTTTATTTTCGGTGCTAAGGCCGCTCCGGGCTATTACTTTGCAAAGCAGATAATAAAACTTATCTGTTCGCTCTCAGAAGAGATCAGAAAAGATCCCGTTCTCAGCAAAAAGATAAGCGTTGTTTTTATGGAAGACTACCGCGTATCTATGGCTGAAAAACTTATGCCGGCTACCGAGATTTCAGAGCAGATTTCACAAGCGGGTAAAGAGGCGAGCGGAACGGGCAATATGAAGTTTATGATCAACGGCGCGTTGACGATCGGGACTTTAGACGGCGCAAACGTAGAGATGAAGGAAGTTGTCGGCGACGATAATATCTTTATCTTCGGTCTGACCGCCAAAGAAGTCGACGAACTTTGGAAACGCGGATACAATGCAACGAGTTTTTATAACGACAACATCAAACTCGAAAAGGTGATCGCAAGTTTAAATAAGGGCTTTAACGGTCAAAGTTTTGCAGATATTTCAAACTACTTACTGACGGGCAGTCACGTTGCCGATCCCTATATGTGCATTGCGGACTTCGGAAGCTACTGCGATATTCATAAAAAAGCGGACGCGGTTTACACAGACAAAATGGCTTGGGCAAAGAAGAGTCTTAACAATATCGCGAGCGCGGGCGTATTCTCGGCAGACCGCGCGATCAAAGAGTACGCTGAAAATATTTGGGGACTTAAAAAAATCAAATGAGTGTCGTATTCGATCCGCTAAACTCGTTTTATAAAAGCGTTCGCGGAGCGGTAAAACAGAACGAAAAAGTTTTATTCAGAGTCAAAGGCGATTTTGACTCTGTCTTTTTCGTTTTAAGGCGTGAAAAAGACGGCGTTACTTGTGAGTACGAATTAGAAAAAAAAGACGGGTATTTTGAATTATCCGCGTCTTTTCCGATAGTCGGACTATATTTTTACCGTTTCAGAACGCCATATTCTTACATAGGGCTGGGGAGCAACTATAAAGGCGTAGTCGGAGACGATCCGGAAGAGTTTCAGCTATCCGTTTACGGCGATAACTACGAAACTCCGGGCTGGCTTAAAGGCGGAATAATATATCAGATTTTCCCCGACAGGTTCAACGGCGATATTAAAAATAAGATCCTACCTTCCGGCAAAGTAGCGGTTAAAGATAAAAACAGGTTGCCCACATTTTTACCCGATGAAAACGGGGAAGTGTTAAATAACGAATTTTACGGTGGAGATCTTAAAGGGATCAGGGAGAAAATACCGTACCTTAAATCGCTTAACGTAACCGCGATATACTTAAACCCGATCTTCGAGGCGTACTCTAATCACCGTTACGATACAGGGGATTATTTAAAAATCGATCCCGTTTTAGGCACGGAAGAGGACTTAAAGAACCTGATTGCCGCTTGCAAGGATAACGGAATAGGCGTAATTCTTGACGGGGTGTTCAACCATACCGGTTCTGACAGCAGATATTTTAACAAAAAGGGAACGTACGATAGTTTAGGCGCGTATCAAAGCAAAAAATCGCCATATTATTCCTGGTACAAGTTTATTGACTATCCTTCGGATTACGAATCGTGGTGGGGAATTAAAACCCTTCCGGCAACGGACAAGGAAAGTAGCGGTTTTACCGACTTTATTGCAGGGGAGCAAGGAGTCATTGAAAAGTACACCAAACTCGGCGTAAAGGGTTGGCGTCTTGACGTTGTGGACGAACTTCCTTCTGCTTTTGTTCGGAAAATAAGAAGCGCTATAAAAAAGTGCGACAAAGACGCAGTTATGATAGGCGAAGTCTGGGAAGACGCGTCGAACAAGATTTCGTACGGTATAAGACGCGAGTATTTTTTAGGAGAAGAACTGGATTCCGCAATGAATTATCCGCTTAAAGACGGCATCGTGGAATATCTGTATAGCGGAAACGCGGAGAAGTTTTCACTTACTTTAAAGACCCTTTTAGATCATTATCCGAAGTGTTCGCTCGATCTTTCTATGAATATCTTATCTACTCACGATACGGCAAGGATTTTGTCTAAACTGTCGGGGGTAAACACCTTCGGACTAAATAAAACGCAGATGTCGGAAATCGTTCTTGATAAAGAAACGCTCGAATTAGCACGGGCGAGAGTGATGATCGCAAGCGTTTTAGAGTTTACTCTTCCCGGCGTTCCGTCGGTTTATTACGGTGACGAAGCGGGTATGCAGGGATTTTTCGATCCTTATAACCGTGCTTTTTTCCCGTGGGGGAAGGAAGATAAAAAACTTTTTGCGCACTATAAAAAGCTGGGGGAGATTCGCTCCGTGTATTCCGCGTTTAAGTCGGGCGATTGTATTGAAGTCGCTGCCTTTAACGGCGTTTACGCTTTTAAGAGAACGGACGAAAACTCGGAACTACTTATAGTCGTAAACAGCGGTGAAAAGAGCGAAACGCTTGAGTTCGACGGAGAACTTTACGATCTGCTTTATGATAAGTCGCACGTCGGTCAAATCGAAGTAAAACCGCTTTCCGCGCATATTTTGATAAGTAAAGCGTAGATTTTTATATCGAAACCTTTAAGGAGCGGTTTTTTAATTAAAATACTTGATTTTTTGTATATTCGGTATTATAATAAAACCATACAAATAAAGGAGAAACAAAATGGCTGATATCAATGAAATAAAGGCTCTTATTGCGGAGCAGCTTAACAAGAAGCCCGAAGACATTACCGAAGACAAGGAGATCGTGAAAGATTTAGGCGCTGACTCTTTGGACGTTATCGAAATGCTTATGAGTTTGGAAGAAAAATTCGATATAACGGTTCCCGAAGAAGACGTCGTAAATATCAAGACCGTCGGCGACATAATAAAGATCATCGAATCGAAATAGTTTTCATTTAAAAT
>CAMPBJ010000011.1 GCA_946637575.1 uncultured Clostridia bacterium
TTCCCGTGTCTTGCCCCGCCTTTGTCATAAGACCTAATACGTTCGTTGTTTGGCTGCTATCAACCCCGAACTTTGTCATTATGCTATCGACGCTATCAATAGCCGTGTTTAGATCCGTTCCGTTGATCTGCGCGAAGCGGATAAAATCTTTTGAAAGGTCTTCTAATTCCTTGCCCGTTATTCCGAAGCGGGTGTTTACTTCTCCGATTGCCGTTCCTGCTTCTGCTGCGGTTGTTGGAAGATCTGTAAACACATTATCAACGCTATTTTTCAAGGACTCGAACGTCTTACCCGTTGCGCCCGTCTTTGTAATAACGGTATCGTAGCCGTCGTCTAATTCCATAGCGGACTTAACGGCGGCTGCGCCAACGGCTGCGGCTGCTGCCGACAAAGGCGCAAGGGCTTTTCCTGCGGACTCGATCTTCTGTCCTGCTGCCTGCATTTTTCCGCCTACGTCCTGCATTGCCGTTCCTAAATTGTCGGCGTCTTTCTTTGTGTTCTCTAACTCGGTTTCAAATTTCTTTAACTCTGACTCCGTGTTGATGATCTCGGTTTCAAGTGCGCGGTATTTTTCTTCGCCCATTTCGCCGCGTTCAAACGCTGCGCGGGCTTGTTCCTGCGCCTGCTTTAAGGTGTCTAACTTTTCTTTTGTATTTGCTACCGACTCTTTTAATAGTTCCTGCTTCTTTGCTGCAAGTTCTACGTTTTTCGGGTCAAGTTTAAGGGCGTTATTTACCGCCTTTAATTCGTTCTGTAACGATTTTGCGGTGTTATTAACCCCCTTTAAGGCTTGATCTAACTTTTGGGTAGATCCGCCGATTTCGATTGTTATACCCTTAATGTTTGCTGCCATTTGTCGCCCCTTTTCCGAACTGATCCCGAAGTCTGCTTCGATCCGGTTTTGTTTGTGTCATACGCCAACAATTCGCCAAATATTCGCGTCCGTCTTCCGTTTGGTTTAGGTTGTAAATATAGGCTTCGCGCATATAAAACAAATATTCGTCGAAGTCCATTTCGTCTATTTGCCGGATATTAAGCCCCGTATATGCGACGACAAGGTGTTCGCCCTCGGTTTCCGGCTTGTAGTGAAATTTTTGTTTTTTGCCCCCTGCATAGTAGGGCAACTTTAGTTTGGGTCGTTCGTAATATTTCCAACGAATACATAAAATGTCTTTATGAACTCGGTCATTTCCTCGATGTCGTAGTTTTCCACCATATAATCGGCGGTAACTGTTTCGCCGTTCAAATTATGCGAAAGTGTTTCCGCGCAAAGTGCGCCGAAAGTGTCTAATAAGTCGTCGATCTCGACGGCGTTTTGATCCATATTCTGCAATGCCTGCAACTTCTCAAAAGTCTTTTTCTTCGGCATTTTTACTTGTAACTTTCTTCCGTCCTTTAAAGTTACGTTGAAGAAAGAACGGGGGATCTTGTTAAAATCAAAACTTACATTTGCCATAATATTTATTTCCTTTCGTATTCTTTGTAAGAATTAACGGCGGTCGGGTAGATTGTTCCGCCCGCCGCCGCTACTGTTGATTGTGGTTATTCGGGCTTTTATCCGGTTTTTATTCCTCGGTTGCAACCGCGGTTACGGAAACGTTACCCGATACGTTTTCGATCGTTACCTTTCCGGTTGAAGCGTCCCACGCGCCGGAAACAACTTCGCCGCCCATTACAACGGTAGGTGTTCCGATTGTGTAGCCGCCTGCTGCGGTAAGTGTTGCTTCAAAGTCTGCGCCCGCTTCGATCTCTGATCCCACGAACGAAGAAGTAACGTGTGAAAGTGTCTGTGTTACGGTGTAAGTTGTAACCGCGTTCGGTACTTCCTCGACGTAGTCGATAAGTGTTCCCTCGCCGTCCATTGGCAGCGCGTGGAACTCTGCGTCTACAACTGTCGCTTCGTCTTTCTTGAAAGAAAGTGTAAAGCCTGCTTGGTTCTGTCCGACGATCATTAAATAAATATCGCCGTCCACGGCGTCGACGTGGTGGAAGCAAATAACATACTTTGCGCCCTTTGCGTTGCCTGCGCCGCCGACCTTTACTTCGCGGTAATGCTTACCGTCGATAGCGTTGTCGCGCTCGGTCACGCGTGCGGTGTCGCACAACTTGTCAAGGGTGTTTCCGGTAAATGTCATAATTCCGGCTTTAAGTGTTGCTTCCTCGTCTGTCATAACAGACTTTGCAACCTTACCCATATCGTCTTTTGCTTCGTAAAACTCCGGCTTATACTCCAATTCTGCGCCGCCGGAAATATAAGCGTACTTGTTGTCTTCGACGCAAAAATCTTCGGGATTGGGAATTGTCGCGCCCTTTGTGAAAGTCGCAACGTGCAAATAGCCCGATCCTAAAATAATTCTTTCTGCTGCACTCATTTTCTTTTTACCCCTTTCGTAGTTTCTCGACGGTTACGAACTCGTAAGCCGTCATTGTCATATTTTCGTCACGAATAAAAGTTTGTGTCTTCACAAAATCAATATCCGGTAGGACTTTCGCTTCAAACTCTGCGATTGCCGCTTTGTCTTGTGTGCTTGGTCGTCTGTCCGTGTAAAACTCGAACGACGCTTCCGTTGTTTTTATCCTAACCGCTTGATCCGTTCCCGTGTACCGTTCTACACGCTGATAGCATATAAACGGTAATGTCGGGGCGGGGTTCTGCTTCGTGACCGTAAATTCATTTTCGGCGATCGGATAGTCCAACGCCGCCGCCCTTGCGACAATTTCGTCGAATGTTGGCATAGATTAGACCCCCTTTCAACCGCCTGCATTTCTTACGACCTTTTCGATTGCCTTTTCTGCCGCCTTGTCTATATTGTCAAGTGCGGGTTGCCAATGCTTAAACGCTGCCGTTCTTGTTCCCTTTCGGGTTAAGTGTCCGTGTTCAAGCAAATGTGTTATTTGATAGCGTTTTTTATTGTAGATCGTGTAACTTTCCGCGCCTTGTACCGTTGACGCCGTTTTTCGCTGCGTAACGGCAAAATTCTTCGCATATTGACCCGTTCGGTTGTGGTAGGGTTTCCCCTGCTGCAATTCCTTAACGCCTTGTTCCGCTAAATCTTTGAACGCTTCGTTAAGTCCTTTTGTTATGTCCTGCGAATACTCCGAAAGTTGCTTTTGCAATTCTTCGGAAAGTTTGTCATAACCTACATTAACTACCATTTCCCGCCCTTTCCGCCGTGTATAGTTCGATCTTTCCGTCGCGGCGTGCGCCGTATGTTCGGTAAATCGAAAGACGGTTGCCGTTGAACTCAACTTCTTCTTGACCGTCATATTCTGCCGCCCACATAGTGAACTTGTATTCCGCTTTCATTCCCATTTGACCCGCTGCGTTGAACTCGTCGCGTCCTACGGGATCTTTTGTCGCAAATACTGTCGTTGTGACGTCTTCGTCGGTCGTTTCTCCAACGCTTACAAGTTTGATTTCTACGTCTTCCATACTCTGCCCCCTTTAATCTCCGCCGCCTGCTGCCGGATCTGCCGGATCTGCTGCGGGTTCTTCGGGTTTTTCTGCAAAGTATTTCGCGCAACCCTTGATCTTGGTTAAAACCATATTGTAAACGCCGATCAAAGTGTCGTAGTCGTCGCTAATGCTATAATTTGCCTTAACGTAGGACAAAACCGCTTCGATCAAAAGCGGGTCTTCGGGCGCGGAAAGCCACGAAGACTTGACGCCGATACGTTCAAGATCGCTTAAAGCCGTATCGACAAGGCGTTCAACGTCCGCGTCTAACCCGTCCGTTGCGCTTTTTCTCACTCTTAACTTTGCCGCGCTCAATAATTCCGCTTTAGTCATTGCTTAACCTTGCCCCCTTGCTATTAGCCCTGCGCTGCTCTCTTTACACGGATAAAGCCGTTGTAGGCTGCTACCGCACCGCCGACAAATGTAGACGCGCGATATGCGATCTGTCCGGTTGCGAACTTGTAGTCTTCGGACTTTCTCGCGTCAATGTCGCTAAATACGGCTAACTCGAAGTTTTCAAGTGCGCCGTATGCCATACAATAAGGTGTTGAAGCGGTCTTTGTTGCTGATACCGCGTCACACGCGCTATTGATGATGAAAGGCACGCCGTCAATAGTTCCGCTATTGCCGTTATTAACGATTGTGTAAACCTTTCTTCCCTGCTGATCGCGAAGCATTGCAAACGCTTTAAGATCCTTTTTGTTAAGGATAAGTGTTGCGATTGCTTCCACGTCCTCGTCGCCGCCGTAAGAGTAAATGATCTCGTCAAGTGTCTTGTTGTCGATCGCTGACAATGTAATGTCGGTGTTGCGGTCGATAACGTCGTCGCTTGCGCTTGCCGGATTGAAGAAGATACCCTTGATAGTTCCGGTAGATCCGTCGCCGTTGATGATCTGACGTGTGATCTTACGTCTAACGGCTCTTGTAACGCTCTGTTCAACTACTCCGTCGTAGTCTGCGTTAGGCAACTTTGCCATTTCTTCGGGTTCTTCTGTGTAAGCGGTAACTTTCTGCTTCTCGATTGTTACATAACCGAAAACGGGTTCGTTGCTGCTATATGTTCCGCCCTCTGCGGTTACATTTCCGCCGCTGCCGTAAGACTTAACGAAGCCGCGGTTGTAAGTTTCGCCGCCGTTAAGTGGAATTGCCTTAACGCGATCAATAAGACCGGAAACGTCGTTAAATGTTTCCTTAACGTCGTTTGCGGTATGAACTACGGGCGCGGTCTGTGATACGGAAAGCGCGTTCTTTACCTTGCGGGAAAGAGTCTTTGCGGAATACTTAACCGCTTTTCCTGCCTTGGCTGCTGCGCCACGCTCTGCAAAAGCCTTTGTCTTTGCGTTTGCTTCTCCGGTTTCGCCTGCCTTGCCCTCGTCGCCGTCCTCGTTCTCGTCGGGATCGGCTACGGCTGCCATTGTCTGCAACTGTGCGCGGGTCTTCGCGTCTGCGATAATGCCCTTTGCGTCTTCAACCTCTGCTACGATTGCGTTAAGGGCTTCGCCCTCTGCGGTCTTGCTCTGCTCTACAAGTCCGGCAATGTGCTTTTCAAGGTCTTTTACACTCATTTTGATAAGATCTTCGTGTTTCATTTTGGTTTTACCCCTTTCTTTTTACTGTGTGATAATTTCCAAATAGTTACGCATAAGCGCGTTGCGGGTTCTGATTGTTTCCGCTTCGCGTTCTGCTGCTGCCTTTGCCTTGTCCGCTTCCTGCGAACTTGGCTTTTTCAAAAGCCCTTTCGGGATCTTTTCGCGATCGGCGCGACCCATATAGTCGCCAACGGCTGCGGCGTATTCTTTCGCGTCTGTAACTTCAACGTTGAAATACTTTGCCGCTTCTTCCCCGTTTAACCACGTTTCGGCGTCCATAAGTTCTTTTATGGTGTCGATTGAAACGTCGTCTTTTAGGTGCTTTCCGTAAATGTTCAACATACCGATTGCGATTTCGTCTAAATCGTCCGCCATTTTACGAAGTTCTGCGGCGTTTCCCTCGCCGTAAGACCACGGATTGTGGATCATAAAAAAGGCGTTCGACGGAATTTTGGGCGGTTCGCTTCCTGCAAACGCTATTACCGACGCAATAGATCCCGCTAAACCGTCCACATAGACTTGAACTTTGTTCTTTGCGGCGTGTCTTTGGATCATATTGTAAATTGCGATACCCGCAAATACTGATCCGCCGCCCGAATTTATGTAAATATTAAGATCCTTTCCCGCCTGCGCGGTTAGGAAGTCTTTTACCGCGTTCGGGTATTGGTCTTCGTCCTGCCACGCTCCCCACCAATCGGAAACAATGTCGCCGTAAAAATACAAGTCGGCTTTGTTCTCGGTTTCGTTTTTTACCTCGAAGCAATTAAAAATTTTAGGCACGTTTTACACCCCCTTTCCTGCGTTTTTGCGCGTCGGAATATATAACGCGATTGCTTGTAATTTGTTTTGCGCGTCGCCTGCTGCCGGATCTTCCCCGCTGCCTGCTGCCGCGTCTTCGCCGATCTGATAAATTGATTGTTCGTCCGCCTTAACGTAGTTAAGACTTACCATTCGGACGTCGCCGTCTTCGATCGGCTCATAATACATAAGTTCGCGGTATTCGTTTATTGTGATGATACCGCGATCGAAAAGTTGCGATCCTAAATTTACGCGCGTCTGCAACGTTGCATATTGCAAGCGGTTAGCGGTAAAGATGATCTTATTACCGAAGCCGCGTTCGCGCTCTGACAATAACTTGTATGTAAATTCAAGCGAAAGTTGTAACGCGATCGGCTCGATTACGGCTTCATAAAATGCGTTCCATTCGCTTTCGTTGTATGTCGAATTAAGGATCTTTTCGTTTACGTTGTAGTAACGATAAAGGTTTTCGCGTAAGAAAGCGGATTGCGTAACCGGAATTGCGTTTGTGTGCTGCGTGATCTCGTGGAACTCCATAGAGTTGTCAAGACCCGCAATTCCGCCGTCGTTCGCTGCGCTCATATACGCTTCTTGGAACTCGCGAACTTTTTGTTTAAGTTCGTCGTCGTCTGCAAAGTTGTTATATTTCAAGTAGCCTTTAAGGTTCGCGGAATTGTTTACCGCGTTCCGTAGGCTTTCGCCCGTAGTGTCTAACAATTCAAGGGTTGTTTTTAACTGACTTTCCGGCGAAGTTCCTATAAATCGCTTTCGATCGTAGCGGGCTTTTAAGTGGATCACGGATTGATACGGCAATGTATATTCTTCGCCGTTGTAGTCCCAAACAAAACGGAAAAAGATATTGCTTTCTTCTTCCCAAATTCGGAACGACTTAACCGTTACCGGAACAATGCTTTGTACCCTTGTAAAGTCTGTATTGTAAAAAATAACTGCAAAAGCGTTTGACTTATAAACAAGATCCGAAGCCATTTTGTAAAGCCCGTCGAACGGTGTTATTTCCGGCGACCAACGAAGCGAAAGCAATTTTGCCAAATAGTCGTCTTTGATCGTAAGCCCTGCGGCGTCCCTGCGGATCACTTGCGGGGTCAACTTTCCCAAATTTGACGCTATACAATTCGCGATTGATCCGATTACGTCGGACTCGTAAAGGTCGCTTGATCCTTGATACTCTCCACGAAAAGCGAAAATAGGCGCGTACTTATAACGTCTTAAATTCAACAAATCTTTGATTAGACCCAAATTGTCGCGCCCCCTTTCTTTTCCAATCTACCCACATATTACACAATAAAAACGCCCGTTTGTTATTATGTTTTTAACGGGCGTTTTCTGCTGCAATCCCTTTATTTACGCGGGCTTGCGCTCATTTTTTAGTTGTCTACCTACTTCGTCGTGATATTTCATTTTTACCGCTAACGCGTCGAAGATTGCGACCGCGCCGTCTATGTGTGCGCGCTTTTCAATCTTAACGGGTTTCATTCTGCTATCGTTGATGTTTATATCAACCGCAACGTTTAGTAAGTGCGATTGCAACAAGGCGTTGTCGCCTATGTTGTAGTTGCCGTCTTTTAGATCTCCCTCGAAAGCGTGCAAGATCGGCGTTAGGTTCGTTCCTTGGTAAACGTCGTCCATATGGAAGCCGCTTTCTTTCATATCTTGGACTAAATATTGCGCGCTATATCGGTCGTAGCCTACCTTTAACGGGCGGATCTTGTAGATCTTGACAAGGTCAAAAAACCATTTGTAAACGTCGCGGTAGTCGACGGCGTTGTCGCCGGATATTTGCAAGAAGCCTTGTTCTTCAAAGATATTGTACGGCGTGTTTTCTTCGTTGATTGCGACTTTGTAACGTTCGCGTGGCATAAAGAAACGCCCGAAAACGTAATTGATCCCGTCGCGCTCGATAATAATAACCGCTGCCGTAAGGTCTGTCGTCCTTGAAAGGTCGATCCCGCCGACGCAATAGCAACCGCGGAAGTCTTCAAGCGATAACTTAACGGGTAGCCCGTCTTTATCTCTGCCGACCGCCTTGTCGACGTCCGCAAATTCAAGCCACGCAATCGAAGAATTTTGTTTTATGTTGCAATACTTGGTTAGGAACTCCGCTTTTTTTGACAACGACGCTTTCGCGATCGCTATTTGCTCTTGGTAGAACTCCCACGAAACAGAAACGTCCAAATTCGGGTTTGACTTTTCCAATTCTTCGCGCGTGTACCAAAGTTCGGGATCGTCCACGATATATAAAAGCGGAAGCAAGCGTTTTTCGTCGGATCTGCCTTTTAAGAACGCGGTAGATCTGCGCATAAGTTCGTCGAATATTCCGTCGTTGATATATCCGGCGGTTGATGTTGACAAAATAAGCGGTTGTTTTCTCGCGCCTAACGCGGACGTCATAACCTCGTATTGCTTTAAGCCTTGATCGCCCGACCACGCTTCCATTTCGTCGTTAAAGACAAAGTGCGGGTTGAAACCGTCGGACTTCTTGGAATTAAACGCGATCTTCTTGATCGTCGTGTTGAAGTCTTTTATATAAATATCTGCGCGGCGTTTCTTGGTAATGTCGTCAAGTTCCTTTTCTGCCTGCACGATCTGATAAAAGGCGTCGTAACACAAATCGGCTTGATCCAATTTTGGCGCAAGACAATATAACTTCGCGCCGTACTCCCCGTCGACGTATGCCATATAAGCCATAATAGCCGCGGCGAATAATGTTTTACCGTTCTTTCGTGCGACAAGCAAAAAGACCTCGCGAAATTGCCTATAATGCGTCGCGGGGTCTAATATGCCAAACATTGCGGCGGTTGCCGCCTTTTGCCATAACTCCAACTTCAAAAGATCGTTGCGTCCCTCGGAATGGTGGCAAAAGTTTTCGATAAACTTTATTGCTTTATTCGCTTTCTTTGCGTCGTATTCATACACGCCGTTTTTGATCCCGTCGGTTAGGATCTTATAGATCGCGATCGTGTATTTTCCGGCGGCTCTTACGCCCTCGATCTTCTCCCCGTTCTTGATCCGGCAAATCTTGTCGTAATACTCGAATATGTAATTACTATACGGGGCTTGTCCTGCTGCCCCTGCTGCCTTTTTTGCCATATTAACTAAATTCGTCGCGCAATGCTGCAAGCGCGGACTTTGCCTTTTCTTCTTTCGGTGGTAAGTATTCGATCAACTTGTCAATGTTGCTTTGGTATGCCCTGCAATTCTTGTCGTAGATAGAAACCGCGGGGTTTTCTTTCGGGTAATGCTGCGACCCGTTGACGACCTCTTTTTGTAGTCCCTCGATAATAAGACTTTCTTTTGCCTGCCGGATCATTACGGCTTGGAACGCCACTTCTTCGATCTTGCGGGCAATCAACTTCTTTTTGCGGTTGTCCTTGATCCCCGAAAAAAAGCGTTGAAGCGACTTTCTTTCTGCTTCGATCGCTTCGTCCGTTAGGATCTCCCCCGCTGCTTCCTTTTTGGCGCGGGTAAGAAGTAAAGTCCGTCTATCTTTCGGGATCTTCTCGAAGACTTCCAAAAGTTCTTGTAACTCTTTTAAAGTCCTGCTATCTTTTTCTATCTCCGGCGATTTCTTCGGAACTTCCGCCGCCTTTTTTGGTGTTTTTGGTGTCTTCTTTTCTGCCATATAGACCCCCCCTTACGCGCACGCGCACGCGTAGAGTTTTTTTGAGGGCACTCCCTCGGTTCTCCGTAGCCCCTTATTTTTGTAAAGGGTGGGGGGTGTATTCCCTACGCATTGCGCAATATGCAATATTATTTTTGTTTCAAGAAATATTTTTTATAAAATTATTTTTATTTTGTGTTGCATATAAAAACATATGCCCTATGCTTCGATTACCCTACCGTTTGCGTCAAAAGAATATCGTTTTGTTTTGCTTTTGTGTTCTTGGTTGTGGTGTTCGTCGCATAGCAATTCTAAATTGTCGAACGACAACGCAATCGTCGGATCGTTTAGGTTCTCCGGCGTAATGTATTCTTTGTGGTGGACTATTGCCCCCGCGTGTATGTCTTCAAGTCTGCGCTTGCCTGCTGCAAACTCTTTCGCGCAACGTTCGCATTGTCCGCGTCGAAAGATATAATATGCCTTGCGTGTCTTCTTCCACGCCTGCGAATTGTAAAAGTCTTTTGCATATTCTTTCGCCATACCTAACCGCCCGATCCTTTCTTGGTCTTGTCGTTGATGATCCCCATATTACGACCGATAAGAAATTGATAGCGTCGGGAATATCTGTAAAACGTATCACGTCCGCAATACGTTTCGCCGATCCTTTCCCACGTCGTACCGGAAATAATATTCTCTCGGATCTTCTCGACGATAATGTCGCGAACTTCTCCGGTTGCCCCGCCTAACTCAATGTCGCGTTCTGCTGCTTCGATAGCCGCCCGCGCTTTCCGGTCGAAGTGTGTTTCCTTTCGCTTCAACTTCCCGCGTCTGCGTTTCTCGTCAAGACGGACAATAGATCTAATTATTCTTTTTTCGTCGTCGTCCATTCGATAACGTCCCAACTTAACTACTCCCCCAACTTAAAATGTTTCTTCTTGTGTGTCTGTGTATTTTGTCTTGATCCTAATATCTCCCGCCGCGTCAACGTCGAAAGTATAATTGTATTTGCCGGACTTAATAGCAATGCGCCCGAAGTGATGTTCGCTCGTTGCCTTAATTGCGCAAAGCACACATTGTAATTTTTCGGGGTCTTTCTCGAATACCCCGCGCGCCCATTCTCCGGCGGCTTCAAGTTTCATTTCGTGCGTTGCCTGCGCCTTTGCTTCCTCGCAAGTACAATAACGGGTTGCAACAATATTCTTTGCGTCTTCGCCCTCTGCGCCCGTCTGTCTTATCACGTCCAAAACTTCGTCTTCGTTTACTGTCTGCGTCTGTCCGCAAAATCTACACGCGCCGTATAAAATCTTTTCTTCGCTCATTGTGATTTATTCTCCTTTCGCTTTGTGTTGTTTGCATTTATCACAAGGCGCAAAGTCTAACCCGTAGCCCTCGCACCCGTCGACCGTTCTTATTGCTTCTTCGCAATTTACAAGGTTGAAGCCCTCGGCGGGCGATAGATAAAAGCGGATCATTTCGCGGGCTTCTTCCGCGGAATAACAAACCGCTACTTTTGCGCCCTCGTCTTGTAACGCTTTCATAAAATCTTTTTGTGCTGCCGTCGGCTTATTCTTGCCGTACTTCATTTCGATATACAAGGCGTTGTAACCCTTGCGTGCCACGGGCAAGCATACGTCGGGAACTCCCGACTTTAAGCCTGCCGCTTTTAGGATCTGTCCGCCTGCGGTTGATCGCTTCCCCTCATTCGGAACGTGATAAAGCAATCTTAAAGGCGGGATAATGTCTTCGTACATTTTCGCCCAATTAAATAATTTGATCTGCTCGGTTGTTTCTCCGGCTCTTAAATTCTGCAATCTCAATTTCTGTTATTCCCCCTTTCAATCCCTAACCATTCGGGCATATATATAAAAGCCGCCGTTGATTTCGTTTTGGTAAACTTTGGCGTCTACAAAACGGGCGTTTTTATATTTCTTCTTCAATTCGCTTTCAAGCAATGTATAGTCGCAAGCCATTTTACGGACTTTCGTTTTTCCAAACTTGCTATATGATCTTGTGATCGTTGGTTTCTTTAACCCTTTCGACGTCTTCCAACGCTTCTTACCTTTTGGGTCTTTCGTGATGTAGTGAACAAGTCCGGCGATATGCGTGTCGGGATCGGGTGCAAGTCGTTTTGTTTCTGTCCGGTCGCCGTGATACCAAAGTTGTTCTATTTCGTCGCGGTCAACGTCCCCGCTTAATATTGCGTGGTGGTGGCAGCGGACGCCCTTTTCTCCGTCTTCCCACTCCGTCACATAGATATATTTTATGTTTTCCTTTCCGGCTCTTTTTCTCCTGCGGTTGATCCGGCGAATAAAGTTGCCGAACTTCTTTTCGGCGTCGTCTATGCTTTCCGGTTCTTCTCCGGCTCTATATGTGAATGTCCCCCAAAGATCCCCCTTGCCAAAATTCGCGCTTGCAAGTTGGTTTAAATATCTGCGCGCCCTTTTGTCGTTTAAGTTCTTTTGGGCGGGTCTGCTTTCTCTGCCCCTTTTTGTCCTTGGCATATCGTGGCGAACGTTAAAGGTTGGGTAAATATCAACCTCGATCATTTTTCCGGCTTCCGTTGTGGTCGTTCGGTAGCCTGCCCCCTTGCCTTTCTTTGCGATCCTCTCCGCTTCTGCTTCTTCTAACTTCTCTATCTGTTCGTTGTATGCTTCTTCATAGTCGTAATTGTCATAATATTTTTTTCTCACATTACCCCGCCTTTATGTCTAACATATTACGCAATATATATTATCTATAATTTATAATATACATATTGCGTAATATATATTATTCTCTAACATATTGTGTAATATTTACGGTATCTTAATACCCATTACAAGGTCGCCTTAATA
>CAMPBJ010000012.1 GCA_946637575.1 uncultured Clostridia bacterium
GTTTGGAATACACAATTCGTCTGCGGAAATAACCAAGTAATTAAAACTTTCTTTTACTTCCGTACCCCTGAAAATAGCAGTAGCCGTAATAACTGCTTCGCCTTCACTCTTTGCTGTAAGCACGCCGCTATTTGATACGCTTAAAACACTTTCATTTGAAGAAATGAAACTAAACTGCGACAGATAATTATTACCATTAAAAACCACGTAATTAAAATCTAAATTATATACGTCGCCAACGATAATTCTGTTTTCTCTGTCAAGATCGGTAACTATCTGCGGAACAAGTAAAGACGGAGTAACCAAAATATCGCATGATACTTGCTTCCCGCCTAATTTTGCATATACCGTCGATTCGCCTTCTTTGATGGCGGTTACCATACCGGTTTGATCAACTAATAAAACCGACTCGTCCGAAGTTGACCAGGTCACACCTTCTGCGTTTACGGTAAGGCGATACCTTTCGTACACGCTCATGGATAGGGTTTTCTTACTAATTGAAAATTCGTTTACCAAGCCGTTATCGGTACTATCTTTTCCGCTACACGCAACTGCGAAAAGACAAAAAACCGAAAACACAAGAAGTATAAATAATAATAACTTTCTTCTCATAGTTAAATCCCCCATTTGGCATATAATTCGGACACCTGATGTCCTTCTTTAAACAAGCTCAAACCGATAAGATTAATATCGCTCTTAAGCTGATTTCTCATTGCAGTAACCTCATCTCCGGTAAACGAATCATAGTACATATCGCATAGGATATACAGCGGGAAAATTCTTTCATTAACGATATGTTTATTAAGCAAACTGTACCTATAAGGATTACTATCTTTAAGCCAAGAGATACTTTCAATCGCCTCGTTACAGTAGTTATACCATTTCTTCATTAACTGTATTGGAAACCTAGTTTGCTTTTTAGCGTCAGTCGTAACGCCTATATAAATAGAGCTTAAACCGCTGTAAGTACCATCTTTTGCCAAATTGAACATATGAAGACGATATTCGTCAAAATACTTGCGCATTATTTCGGCGGCTTCCCCAAAATAACCTTCGATATAATTGTTAATCAAATCATTTAAATCGTAATTGTTATTCCATGCAAACTTGCTATCCAAATACGAACTTAAAGTCTGCCAACCTGTTGCGCTACCCGTTTGGTAAAGTTGTGCTTGATTAAACACCGTTATGGCGTTAGCTTCAGATGCGAATTTATATTCATCTTGAATAGAGTTGGTTATATCGTAAGGAACTAAATAGTCCCTAAAGTTCGTTCCATAAAGCCACAACACCATATTTTGACAAATGTTTTTCCATTTGATCATAGTGTCATATTGAGATTGATTGATTTTGTCGTAAATAGATGCGGTAAAGTCAACCGTGATAGGCGCATATAAAACTGCCAATTCCGGATCGCAAACAAGATCTTCCGACATTGGAACGTAATTACCGTCTATCATTTCAACCGGTGCTTTTTCGGTGGACATATATGCAAAGAATACTAGTTTATAGTCTTTTTTATGAGGTTGTCCGTCTTCTGTTTCCATCCAGCTCTTAATATATCTGTTAAGTTTGTTCATAAACTTAATAACCACAGCCGAATCCGTACCGTACTCTTCGGCATACTCCTTACAAGCGGCGCATCGGCACCAGTCGGCGTTATCCATTTGCGTGAACTCAATAAGGTCGGCTTTAGGATCTTTACTTAATGCGTTAATAATCCTATCACCTACAATACTAATCATTTCTTCAACTTTTTCTTCATTGCCGTGTCCCGTAAAACATAACTGAGCGTTAGAAGTGGCAAAATAATCAGGGTCGTCGTAGCCATTAAAATAATTCAATGAGTTGTGAATACGCCCGATGCCGTCTACGCCAACAAACATAGAATCCCAAGACGACGTTAGTTTAAGCCTTCTAATAGTAACATCGTTATTGGCGACATGTCCGTATCCCGTTGTTCTACAAGCGATATCCGGAATATCAACTATATCATAGTTCTTTAATGCTATATTTCTAACACCGGTATTCAATGTATACGATTCAGGACCTACAAATTCGTAGTTGACCATCTGATGCAAAAGTTCATAGACAGAATTAATTGTCCCCACGTCTCCTGCGCCACAACATATAATATTGTTATCCGACGTAAGAACTCGAACGCCCTCGTTACCTAGTCTGCTTTTTTGCAGTTTATCTTCTACGGATTTTGCAAGAACCGTTTCACCGATAGAAATATATTTTTTACCGCTCGCATATTGACTATCGCTTACAACGTCCAAGGAAACACCCGTCGCTTCTTTAAAAAACAGATTAAACTCTTGCGCTGCGATTTTTTCGTTTGTCGTAGGAGAATCAGGTAATAAAATGGAATAATTGACTGAACCGTTCTTCAAAACGTAAGAATCAGTGTTACCTATTTCGAAATAGTGATTAAGGTCTACGTTCTTTTGTTCCTCTTTATTTTCTTCTTGGTGTTTACAACCGATAAAGCCAAACACCATTATTATACATATCAACAAGGATAATGCTCTATATAATCTTTTCATTTCTTACCTCCTTTATTGAACAACAATAACGTAGTTTTCCGTTGTTACGTTTCCGGTCTGATCATAAGCCATATAATATACAACGTACTGTCCTTTCTGCGAACAATCTAACTTTCTTTCACCGTTACCGTCTGCGTCAATTCTCTGCAACTTACCGTCCGGATTTTTAACGATTACAATTACGCTTAAATTTTCATCGACGTTGTCGCTTACCTGTACCGATTTAAGCGTAACAGTAGAACCAACCGTCGCCTTAACTCCTGATTTATCCAAAGAAATAGCCGGGCTTACGTTGTCTATAACGCTTATTGCATACGAAACGTTTGTTTTATTGCCGTTTGAATCGACAACAGCGTATTCAACAATATATATACCGATTTGATTTACCTTTATCTCGTAATAATTGTCAGAAGGCACATTCTTTAATACAGTACCGTCCAAGGCGGTCATAGTATGTTTTACGTTATCACTATCCTTATACGAAACGGTCAAAAGGAAATCATAAACCGGTGAAAACATGTCAAACGCATACGCAGGAGATATTAACACAACGTCTCCCACCGAACAATCGCCACAGTTTCTATCGTATTTTACGTTTGGTCCGATTAAATCATCGTCAAAAGTTGTAAATACACAATCGTTAACAGAATATATTTTTAATGCACACGAACCGGAAATCCCCGTACAGCCTAACGCAAAAGATATGTTTTCCGCATCAAATCCGGAAAATGCTTCGCCGTTAATATCGTTTTTTACTTCAAAAGTATATTCACTGTCTATCGTGATAGACTTTGTAGTATTGTTGTACGCTATTTCAAATTCGTTTATAAACGTGTCATAGATCTTAGATACCGAATAATTCTGCGTTCCGTTTATCGAAACTTCTAAATAGCCGTTGGCAAGTTTTTTGAACGCCACCATAAGTTCGTCATTCAATAAAACGTAAAAAGAATCAAAATTCCTTTCATTATTATCAAAACCGAATCTTCCCTTAAATTTATCCCACCTGATTTTTTGAATATACTTAAGCTCAACCGTCCCGTCAATCGCAGTATTGTTATCGAAATAGAATTTAGTGTAAGATTTAGTCGGAACCCTGCTTGTCGTACCGATAACGTCCCTGAAATACTTGTTAAACACAAAGCTATTACCGTAATTAACGTCGATTATAGAAACTTCTTTTTCAAGTTTAACGTCCGTGCCGTCTATCTTATATATTATTTTTGAAACGTTAGTCGATTTTGGTGTGTAAACGTGTCCAATTAACGGTTTTTCCGCACCGCCATCCTCGGAAACAAAGATACTCACTACCATTTCAACGGGCATTCCCGATGCAAAGTTATATCCCTTTATTGTCGGCAATTCGTATCTTACGTTCTTTATAAAGAATTCCGGCAAGTCAATATCATCTTCTCCAAACATACATAAATCCGACGAACCTACAGTGAATTCGGAAACAAACTCTTTCGTCCTGATATAATCGCTTACAATTACTTTTAATTTATATACGCCGGAATAAGTCGGCTTAAAGTTTTCACCGTTTTGATTGACGCTAATTCTAACTTCGGTATTGTTTTGCGGAATTGCTATTATTTCATAATCATAGTTTCCTATACAATTAGTAAACGTCAAACTGTCGAACAACTTTGTTTTTTGCCCCACGATAATAGCGTTGTTTAAGCCTTCAATTTCCATTTCGATATCTTTCGGCTTTATAGAATTAACGTCTAAAACTATTTTTGAGGAGATACCGAATTTATTTACCGCCTCATAAACGACGGTATAAACGCCTTCGCAACTCGCAAGGAATTTATTATCGGTAACGTTGACCCTTGCAGGATTATCCGAGTAATAATTATACCAAACTGTTTTAGTAACGCTAATTTCGCCTTCGATTTTATCATAAGCGCTTGCGTCAAACAGTTTATAATTCATTCCCACTAACGCAGACGGAATCGAATTTTGGTCGTATCCCTGATAATCGACGGTAATTTTCGGACTCTCAATACCGTCATATGACGATGCTGATAAATCATAATCACCGTACTTTGTCACCATAAGACCGAGACTATCGCTCGCAAAACTATCCGACCAAATTGACACGTAAGCCTTGCCCGACGGAAAACCGTTCCACAACGTATTAAAGAACAAAAAATCGTCAAAATCGGCCACGAGATAACCGTTTACGTAAATACTGTTGGTCGTTTCGTCGTAAGCAATTGTTGCTCCGTTAGTTACTCTTCTCGCAGCAAACGATAGAACCATACTGGTTCCGTACATGTTGTTTTTGTGGATATATATCTTACCGTTTTTCTCTTGTCTGCCTGCCGGCAACTGTTCTTGAGAGTTCGCAGTAACGTAAGACATCAAGTATCCCCACTCGCCACTAGCTTTTTTAATGTTTACCGTTATATAGTTGTCAACGTCTTCTGAATCGGTGAAACGAACGTACAAGCAAGTCACGTCCGGAGAACCGTACATATTAGGGGTAAGGTAAAGAGTGATTAAATTATCCTTCCGCGTTTTATATCGCATATTAAGCGGAGCGTTAAACGATACCTTATCACCTTTTGAAAGGGATAAAACAATACCTTCGTTTAATTCAGTATACGTTTCGTGCTCGCCGTAATACCCATAGGAATCGTCATTATCATAAGAGTACAAACGATTAGCCACGGAAAACGTTTTCTTAACGTAAACGTATTCGTTATCTACTTTCGCCCTGTATTCAACGACGTATTTTCCGGTTTTTATTAAAGTAACTTCATTCGTTTTATACGCCTTACCGTCAGGGAAAGTAACTACTGTTTCACTGTCATAAAGACGACCTTTATACGATATTTGACCTTGTGGTATTTCAAGATCTATTCCGAATTCGTATTCGGTATCTAATTCGGTTTCTAATTGCACGCCTTCCGCTTGAGCATAAGTTACACTCACACTATGACTTAACGTCAAAAGACCTAAAACAGTACAAATGAGAGCAAAAATAAAGACTAATATGATGCTTAACTTGAAGACTTTTGCTTGCTTTGCCATTATTCCTTAATTCCTCCTACTGAAATATTACCCATCATTACGTTCCTGAATATAATAAACAAAATAACAACGGGTACGGTTAATATAGCGCTACCCGCTAAATAAGCCGGTGTCGTACTAAGATTTGCCGTACTTATAGTTCCACGACTGAGTTTATAGATACCTACAGCCAACGTCGGATGAGAAGGTAAATATAAGAGTACGGTTTGATAGTCGTTCCAGTTCGCCACGAAAATTATACAGAATACCGTTAATAAAACTTTGATTGATAACGGGAAAATAATCTTCAAAAGAATACCTAATTCTGATGCACCGTCTATTCTCGCCGCCTCTATATAAGTATCCGAAAGCCCTTTTGAATAAGCAAAGAATACCAAAAAATACATACCAAGCGGGTTTGCTTTTTGTATCCAGTTGCCCCAAATCTGATCATAAATACCTAACGTTCTTAAAATCGTCAGTTCAGAAGGATAAGCGCCTACTATTGGCAATACCATTGTTATTAAAACAATTGCATAAATAATTTTACTGTAGAAAAACTTATATTTGGCGCAAACGTACGCAGTAACAAAAGGCACTACAACCGAAACGCAAGCACCTACACCTGCGAACAGTATGGTATTTATTGCCTGCCCCCACAAACCAATGTCATATTGAGAACCGTTAGAAGCTGTAATACGTACGTAGTTGTACTTCATAACGTTGGAGAAGTGTTCGAAAGTAATAGTTTGCGGGAAACTGATAACGCTTTTCCAAAACTCGTGCGCCGACTTAACGGACTGAGTCAAAGACCATGCAAGCATTGATAACATGAACAAGGTGTACAATAACAGTATTACGCAAAGAGTAACAAATAAAACTGATGTTTTTCCTTTTCTTTTCTGCATAACCTTACCTCTCCACCGACGGTCCGAATTTGTTTAAAAGCCATCTTACAATAAACGTTAGCGGTATCGTAACGAAAGTACACATAACGCCGAACGCCGCTAACTGTGGATAACTTTCCACGCCTGACGATTGAACTTTTGAATACAGATAGTATCCCATCGTTTTCAGATCTGAGTTTCCGCCAAAGAACGTAAAAATGTTTAATTGATTTGTAAATATCGCACCGACTTGTACCACAAGGAAGGTGGTAATCGTAGGATAAATTAAAGGAAGAACTATAGAGAAAAATTCTCTTAAAGAAGACGCTCCGTCTAACTCAGCCGATTCGATAACCGATTCATTTATCCTTTCCATATCACCTAAAAGCAATAAAATAGTCGAAGCAAAACCAATCCAGATACTGTAAAAGACAACAGTTGGCAACAAATCCGGCACTGAGAACATACCCTGGGAAGATATTCCGATCATTTTCAAAATCGCAGGGATAGCCTGATCGGTATAGTAACGGAACATTATGGTCATAGCCGCACTCGAAATGATTGCCGGTAAAAACAAAATGACCTTAAATAATCCTGAAAATCTTCTCTTCTTAAAGATATAAAAAGAAAAAAGTGCGCTTAAAAACAAAGTAAAAATGCCTGAACACAATCCGATAAAGGAATTCCTTATCGCCATTATCATATTGTCGTTTGTAGTAAGCACCTTAAAGGCTTCTTTAAAGTTACTGAAACCCTCAAAAACATACGTTGCCGTATTTGCATCGTATTTTTGGAAAACCATAATTATGGAATTAAAGTTTACGGCAATATAGAAGATTAAAAACTGTATTGTCGGAAAGGCTAACATGGCGATATAGAACCAACCATGTTCACGCTTAAAACGACCTTTTTTGTTCGGACGTGTTAACTTCATAAAAACTCCTTTATAAGAAAGGGGACGAATTTTATCGTCCCCATATAAATTTATTAGTTAAAATACTGGGAAAACTTACTATTCCATTCGGTCTGTGAAATTATCGCCTGTTCAAAGATTTCTTTCGGCGTATACCAAACGATTCCACTTATTTGTTTTTTACCGTTCTTGTATATGGTATACGAATTATCTTCCCCATTACCGTTATACATATTGTTCTTCCACGTATAAAAAGCAAATCCATCTTGATTAGCAATATAAATCTTTGAATTTGAATACGGATAAACGATATCGGATACTCTGCGGAGATTATACAGGTTTTGTACGTATTTATCAACGCTGTTGAGTTGCGACGTGGTCAATTCGTACTGTAAAGCCTTAAACGTTCCCGTCGTCGTGGTAAACTCCTGTAATGATTTATCCGTGTAACAGAATTTCAAGAAAAGCTTAGCAACCTGTAACTGAACCGGTTGATCTACTAAGTTTGCGTTTAAGAACGCATACGCGTAAGTAGTATCATTTAGCGTATTTTTCCTACCCTCGCCTTCGGTAACCGTTCCTGTAACCTTCCACGGCATAGGCATTACGGCAAAATCGCGATCCGTAGAATTCTCATATTTTTTATAAGAATCTAATAAAGCGTCCTTTGCCTCGTTATACCACCAAGAACCGTCGAACTTCATAGCAATAGGTTTAAGATCCGCATCTAATTTGCTGTTGACATAAGTTCTGTCGTCGTCAACGTGAGATACAGAACCGGTTTTTGCGGAATCACTGTAGTAATCGGGATTCTTAACGGTTTCCGATAAAAGCCATTGAGACCAATAACGTGCAGCAACCTGCGAAGTCAAATAACCGTTTTCGTCCGTAATCTTAACCATATCGGTTATCGGAGTACCGTCGTTATTCCAGCCCGTTATAACCTCTAATTTCTCGTTACCGCTATCAAAATCCCAGCAAGCTGAACCATTAGCCCCAAGATATGCCGTAAATAACGATTGAGTGAAATGGTTAATGTAATCCAAGTGTCCACCTGGGAAAGTAAACGGCGTAACACCGACTTCAACCATGTGATCGCATAAGGCAAGGAACTCTTCGTACGATGACGGTAAACCGTCATCGTAATCTCCTCTTATGCCGTTCGGTCCGACCGTACCTTCTATTTCCGGTTGTTTAGTCCATCCGCCACCCTCTTTAAAGAAGAGTTTCTTTTCTTTGAAAAGGTCTCTATCGTAAGAAACGGCAGTCGAACCTTCGTAGTGCGGTATGCAGTAATACTTCCCGTCAATGTTTAATGCGTCCTTCTGAACCTGATTCATCTTGTCTTCAATAGTTCTGCTTTCGGTTTCAGAAGCACCCTTGCTTGCCATCTGAGTCGCATCAAGCAAGCCACTAACGTCAGTAGCGGATTCTTTTACTAAGTCTGTGATATCTAAAAACTGATTTCTAATAATATAGGAATTGTAGTTTAACGACTCGTAAAAGAATACATGATATTTTGAACCTGTAATATTCGATGGAGGAAGTGAGTATTCGTCCGGCTGAATGGTAACCTGAACGCCAACCTTACCGGGCTCAAAACTCACGTCTTTATACTCTTCTACAAAACGATCCCTTGCGGCATAAAGCCACTCTTGACCGAAACCGCCCTCAAACGAGGTAACGTCTAATTGCGTTTTGGTATCGTCCTTCTTATTGACTTCCTTTCCGGGAATACAGCCAACCATAAAAGAAGCAACAACCATTGAAACAGCAAGTAAAAAAGTTATTATCCTTTTTTTCATATCATTGCACCAATTATCAAAAATGTAGTCAAAAAATAGTATTTAAGTTCTTTTTACTCTTATCTGATTATGCCGGAAGAACCAACCCATTCGGACCAACCGTCGTTATTCTGAACCCAAACGGCCTTTATGGTAATGTTCTTGCCGAAATTATAAGCGCCTTCGGTAACTTCTACGTTGGTTTCGCTGTCAACCCATTTAATGAACTTAAATCCGTCTCTGGAAGGAGTTATAAGCGTGTAAGCAGATCCCGCATCAACGACCTGAGTATCGCTTTCAAGCGCATTACCGCCGTTTACGTCGTAGGTAATAACGAAGTGTCCGGGACATTTATCCTTACAAACGTCGTCCGTACAGGAATCGTCAGTACATTTACCGCAAATTTCACAAACGTGATGGCAAACGTGTTCTTCTACGTGACCGGGACATTTATCGGCGCAAACAGCGTTCGTGCAAGACGCGTCGGTACATTTACCGCAAATCTCGCAAACATGATGGCAAACGTGTTCTTCTACCGCAGGAGTAGAAGGCGTACTGCTACAACCAACGAGTGAAATTGCAAACAACATCATAATTGCAACTAAAATATATACTGTTTTCTTCATTTTTATTTCCTCACTATTATTATTTTTAAGAAATAAGTTATTTAAGCCTAAAAGAAACTATTGACTACGCGACGATAAACTGGAAAGCGGAGATATAAAGGGTTATCTTCGAAACGTTATCGCCGTTAGTGAAGTTAAGTTGAGTCTGTGCGCTTACGTAATTATTATAGTCTTCAATCGACATAGAAATTTCATTCCACTGACCTGCGTTTAACGAGAATATACGGTCATTTGCAGAGCCGGAGGTGGAAATCGTCAAGTTGCTTATCGAACCGTCAACGTATATATAGAATTTAACCGATTGAGCGCCTTCAGGAATTACCTGATTGTCAGCAAACTTAAACACTAACTTCCAGCCGACAGGTTTAACCTTAACGGAATAAGCTTCTTCACCATACACAAAGTCCGTACTTCTTTCAATTTTAGAAGTATCCATTAAACTTAACGGATAATTTACAAATTGTATTTCAGAGAAATATAACTTGATGTTAGCGACGTTATCGCCGTTAGTGATATAAAGAGGAGTATCAGCGTTGGAATATTTGTAGTAATCGGAAATCGGCAACTGAACCTTCGTCCAATCATTGCAAGTTAAATAAGTAATTCTGCCATCGGTATATTTTTTCGTGGAAGAAAGTGCTATATTACTCTTATTTCCGTCAACGTAAATATAGAATTCAACAAAGTTCGAACCTTCAGGAACGTCCAAAGCATCGGTGAAAATGAAACTGAAACACCAAGACTTAGTATTGATTAAAGTAGCACTCGTTTCGTCGCCGTAAGTTTTAACATCACTTCTTTCAATCGTAGAAGCATCTTTCGGTAATAAAGCGCACGCAAAGAAAGTAGGTTCGGAGAAGTAAATCTTTAATCCGCCGACATTGTCGCCGTTAGTGATATAAAGCGGAGTGGAAGCATCGGAGTACTTATTGAAATCTGCAACGGATAATTGAACTTTAGTCCACGCATTGCAAGTTAGATAAGTAATTCTGCCATCGACATAGTTTTTCGTCGTAGAAAGGGCTAAATTACTCTTATTACCGTCGATGTAAATGTAGAACTCAACGTTAGTCGCTGTTTCGGAAATAGCCGCATTAGACGTAAAGTTAAACGAAATAGCCCAACTCTTCGGAATAATCAAAGTTGAAGAAGTCTGGTCACCGTAAACGTAATCCGTGCTGCTTTCTAACGTCGAGAAATCGTTCATCTTTATCATATATTTGTCAAAGGTCAATGCGGAGAAGTAGAACTTCACGCCACCGACGTTAGAACCGTTCGTAATCCAGAATATCGTCCCGTTAGTAACGTATTCTTCGAATTTTCTGATACTAAGCTGGAACTTATTCCACGTATTCGGAACGAGAGTGTTGCCGATCTTATCGTCGGTTTTCTTCGATGTAGAGATAGTAACGTCGGTAAGAGTAGTTTCAGGATAAATGTAGAAGGTCACCTGAGAAACGCCTTGCGGAATTTCCATTTGAGAGTTAAATCCGAACGAACTTGCCCACGCATTAGGCTTTAAGAGAACCGAGAATTCTTCTTCCCCATAGACCTTATCAAACGAAGTGGTAACACTCATATTTTCATCACCAGCAACGTAGGGAATATCATAACTTTCCACAGTTAAAGTAACGTCTTCAAACAATTCGGCATCAAAATCAAATACGTTTCCTTCTTCGTCAAACCAAGCAATGTAAACCGCGGGATCGTCGGATACTCTGGCAGCAACGCTATCACCGTATAAAACCGTTTCCACGTCTTGATCGTCGCCGTTAACGAACGTTACGTTGACTCCAGGTCTGTAATTTGCTAAAACCTTTAACAAATCTTCATTAGCCTCGCCACTCATAAGTACTTTGGATACGAGTGCGGGAGTAAGCGAAAGCGCGTCACTGTAAACGGCATTTTCACCGTCTATAAAATAACTTCTTACGCAAAGTTCTTCGGTAAGTTCTTCAGCGGACAATTCTAAATAATACGAAATAATCGCCTTATAAGTGATTTCATCGATTTCAAAATCGATAACTTCTTTGTCAACCAACAAGTTTTTAGCGTTTTCATTGTCGCAAAGCAACTCGTTTTCGCCAAGGCTATCTTTATCGATTAAAATCGTAGCAAAAGAACCGAGTTTGTCCTGATTCTGCTCGTAAGAATCTTCGTCAAGCACGGTTAAAAATCTGATTGCCAGACCATCTTCCTCTACAATTAAGACCGAAGAAGCCTTTACGCTAAACACTTCGGAAGCATCTGCATTTGCAACGACCGTTTTCTGGTTTAAAAAACCAAAAAAGGCGAAACAAATGACAGCAAACAATGTGGTTAAAAAGCAAAGTAATGAACGTCTTTTTGTCATGTTCTCACCTCTCATTTTTTTATATTTTATCACAATAGAATACTTATTGTCGATACGGTTATATTTAATGGTGTAATATTTTTTCTTTTCTTGACGAAAAAATATTAGCATTTTTCAAAAAACTATTGTAAAAATAAATACCTTATTG
>CAMPBJ010000013.1 GCA_946637575.1 uncultured Clostridia bacterium
GTCGATGCCGAGTGACTTTTCGACTTCAAGTTCAACGGGAAGTCCGTGCGTATCCCAACCCGCTTTACGGAGCGAGTGTTCGCCTTTCATAACGCGGTAGCGCGGAATAATATCTTTGATAACGCGGGTAAGAATATGCCCTATGTGCGGTTTGCCGTTCGCCGTAGGCGGACCGTCGTAAAAGGTAAACTCCTTCGCACCTGCGTTACGTTCCTGATTCTGTCTCATGATCCCGTTTTGTTTCCAAAACTCCAGGATCTCTTTTTCTCTCTCCAAAAAATTAAGCGTTGTGTCAACTTTCTTGTACATAGGTAGGCTTCTCCGATAATAACTTACTCATAATTATATAAATATTTGTCGGTTTTGTAAAGTAATTTATATCTTTTTAACGATTTTAAGCCGAAAATAACTTGATTTATTTTCGGTAATCGGTTAAAATGTTATCACCGTGCTATGCGGGGAGTCAGCGATGCCCTGTAATCCGCAATTCGCTTAGCGGAGCAGAACACTTTGCGAGGACTTCTTTGTGGAAGGTAGTCCCCGATAAGGGACGTTGATGCCAAGGTCTTATGCAACAGACCCCTATGAACCGTGTCAGAACAGGGATGTAGCAGCACTAAGTAGTCAGGTTTGTGTGCCATAAGGTAGCTTTGGAGTAGTTACCTGTCGGGCAAACACTTTGGCAAAGATTTTCGGACGAAGCGCACGGTTTTTTTGCACCTAAAAAACGCACCGCATACGGTGCGTTTTTGTTTTTTGTTGGATTGTAACAGAAAAGTTATTATTTATCACCTTTAAGCCGCAGCAAAAAGTTAATAAACTCGACCTGATCCACGATACTTAAAGAGCGGTAGGCTTCAACTATTTCATGCTCCTGCTTTGTCAAAAAAGTACCACCCGCGCCGCTGTTTTTTTCAGTCGGAAGATCTTCGTTTGATAGAAAGTATTCTACTGATTTACCGAAATAGTCCGCAACAGAGCGCAGTTTGGATAGAAGCGGCGTATGATTTTTCCACTTCCCTATCGTTCCGTTACCTAAATTGCACACCTTTTCTAGATTGGCGATACTGATATTATTTTCCTCGGCACATTGTTTTATCCGTTCGTAACATGTCATAAAGTACCTGCCTTTCATTATTTTTAGAAAACTTTCGTCAAATGCTTGACAATAAGAAAAGTTTCTATTATACTAAACCCATAAACAACATAAGTTAATAAAGGGAATTATTCGCGGAAATAATTTTTTTTAAACCTTTAAAAAAACAGTTTTAAGCGCTAAAATATATCGTCAACTTTATTATGCCATTAAAACTTTATTTTGTCAACAACCGTTGTTTACAAAAATATTCGGGAGGGGTTATCTTGACACCAGAAGACAGAGAGTATATAAAATTTACTCTATCTAAAAACAGTTTAAGTCAGGTTTGGCTTATAAATAGGCTTGAAGAACGGGGCATTACAACCGATAAAGCGGAGTTAAGTTCGGCTTTAAGCGGCGCAAGACACGGAACAAAAATAAACAATATCTTGAAGGTTTCAATGGAGATTCTAAACGAGTACGAATCGAAAACACAGGTAAAGACCGACGATCTTACGGAGTGGATAAAATCCAAGATAGAATCGGTCATAACCGAACTTAAAAATAAATACAATTAAGAAATTAAAAATAAACGGAAAATATTATACAAAACGTCCGAAATATTACGACTTCATTTTTCGTCCCCTTTACGGTAAAGGGACGAGCGGTTTTCTCCTAAACCATACAGAAAAAAGAAAAAAGGGCTCTTTTGCCCTTTTTTTCTTTTTGGTGGAGATGCGGAGACTTGCACTCCGGTCTTACGAGGATCTGTGAAACTTTCTACATACTTATCGGATAATTTATTTTAGACAGGGCCAAGCTGTCCGCAACTTCTGCCCTACCCGTGAATACTAAGTGCCGGATAAAAACCGCATTCGTAATCTTTATCCCGTTCTCCGTCTGATATCACAGCCCGACCGTCCCCAACGGACGAGGAACGGCAGACCGTTCGCTAAATTAAGCAGCGAATGCTAAATTATTATTTCTATAATCCGCATTTAAATTTAAGGTTTCCGTTTTTACGAAGACGGAACTTCGGTATGCTTATTTCACTTCACTCACGCAATCGAATCTATAACACCCCCGTGTAAGTCCCCGAAGGGACTATATTTTATTTTATGCTGTCAATATCGTAAGGCGTCATTTGGTAAACGTAGTGATTCAGCCAGTTCATGTAAATAAGGTTAGCGGTAGACGACCAGCACATCTTTATTTCGCCGGAATTACCTTCTACGTAGTAATTTTCAGGAGGATCGATGGGAAGACCTTTTTCAAGATCTCTTTTATACTCTCTCTCTAGCGTATCCCTGTCGTACTCCGCGTGTCCCATGATAAAGAAAAATCTGCTGTCTTTCGATCTTACGATAGTCGCTCCGGCGGCAGAACTCTTGGCAAGAAGCACAAGATCTTTACACTTTACAATGTCTTCGGTAAAAACGGTTGTATGTCTGCTGTGCGGCATAAAGAATCTGTCGTCCGTACCTTTAAGCAAAAGTTCGTACTCCCCTACTTTTTCGTGTTTATATATACCGAAAAGTTTTTTAGGGAGCGGATGCTTTTGTATGCCGTAGTAGTGATAAAGCGCCGCCTGTGCGCCCCAACATATAAACATAGTGCTGGTAACGTTATTCTTAGCAAAATCGAAGATTTTTTCAAGTTCGTCCCAGTAGGCAACGTCCTTAAAGTCCATGTCCTCTACCGGTGCGCCGGTGATTATCATGCCGTCGAACTTTCTGTCTTTGATCTCCGAAAAAGATTTGTAAAACTTCTCCAAGTGTTCGATCGGAGTATTTTTGCCGACGTAAGTTTCGGTAGATACGAGCGTGATGTTTATCTGTAACGGCGAATTCGATAAAAGACGCATGAGTTGCGTTTCGGTAACTATCTTCGTAGGCATGAGATTTAAGATCGCTATTTCAAGCGGTCTTATATCCTGAGTCTTCGCTCTTTTTTCGTTCATTACGAATATGTTCTCGCCCTGCAAAACTTTGCTTGCGGGTATATCTTTCGGTACTATTATCGGCATTTTTCTCTCCGTTTTTATCTTTTTGTCTTTTAACTTTTATCCTTAGATTTTTTCGAGCGCTTGCGCAAGATCTTCGATCAAATCGTCCGCGTTCTCTAACCCGCAGGAGTAACGAACAAGCGTCGGCGTGATGCCCGCGGCGAGAAGTTGTTCGTCCGTAAGTTGCCTGTGAGTTGCATTAGCGGGGTGCAGACAGCATGTTTTTGCGTCCGCAACGTGCGTTTCGATCTGCGCGATCTTTAACGCGCCCATAAACTTTTCCACGTCGTCGCGCGTTCCCTTTACGTTGAACGAAAGAACGCCGCAAGAACCGTTGGGAAGATACTTCTTTCCGAGTTCGTAACACTTATCGGTCGGAAGTCCGCAGTAGGTAACGTGTTCGATCTTCGGGTGTTTACTTAAAAACTCGGCGACTTTCTGCCCGTTCTCGCAATGCTTTGCCATGCGGACGTGAAGACTCTCTATTCCCAAATTGACGTAGTAAGCGTTCTGCGGAGACTGGATCGAGCCGAAGTCTCTCATAAGTTGAGCGGTCGCTTTCGTTATAAACGCGCCTTCCTTTCCGAACGCTTTCGTGTAAGTTATGCCGTGGTAACTGTCGTCGGGAGTGGTAAGCCCGGGGAATTTATCCGCGTGGCTGTCCCAGTCGAACTTGCCGGCGTCGATAATCGCGCCGCCGACAGAAGAACCGTGCCCGTCGAGATATTTAGTGGTGGAGTGAGTAACGATATCCGCGCCCCACTCGATAGGTCTGCAATTTACGGGAGTTGCGAACGTGTTGTCGATAATAAACGGTACGCCGTGTTTATGCGCGACTTTCGCGAAAAGTTCGATATCCAAAACCGTGCAAGCGGGGTTTGCGATGGTTTCTCCGAAAACGGCTTTGGTGTTCGGCTTAAACGCTTTGTCTAATTCTTCTTCGGTAGAGTCGGGAGAAACGAAAGTAAAGTCGATCCCCATTTTTTTCATAGTAACGTTAAAAAGGTTGAACGTTCCGCCGTAAATTGCCGAAGACGCGATCACGTGATCCCCGCAATTCGCGACGTTAAAGATCGCAAAGAAGTTTGCCGCCTGACCGGAGGAGGTGAGCATCGCGGCTGTACCGCCCTCTAATTCGCAAAGTTTTGCCGCAACAAGATCGTTGGTCGGGTTCTGAAGACGGGTATAAAAATATCCGCTCGCCTTTAAGTCGAAAAGTTTGCCCATCTCGGCGCTCGAATCGTATTTAAAGGTTGTACTCTGGTAAATGGGAATCTGTCTCGGTTCGCCGTTTTTGGGATAGTACCCGCTTTGAACGCAGGTCGTTTCGATCCTTTTCTTGCTCATAATGTTCTCCTTTTTATGTTAAAATATTATTATTTTTTCAAGTTTTTAAGTTGCCTTTCCGTATCTCTCGCTATGTCCTTATCTTTTAAGACGCGCTTTTTGTCGTAAAGGTGCTTACCTTGGCAAAGCCCTAATTCGACCTTTATAAGCGCGCTTTTAAAGTAAAGTTTTAAGGGTATGAGAGTAAGTCCTTTTTGAGTGATCTTGCCGACAAGCCTCGATATTTCGGCTTTTTTTAAAAGAAGTTTACGGTCTCTCTTGGAATTTTTAACGTTAAAAGCCCCCGCGCGCTCGTAAGTGGCGATATGCATATTTTTAACGAACAGTTCGCCGTTCTGTACGGTGCAAAAACTGTCTTTTAAGTTCGCCCTTCCGGCACGTAGCGACTTGACCTCGCCGCCGTCGAGCACTATTCCCGCCTCGTACCGCTCCAAAATAAAATAGTCGTGCGACGCGGAACGGTTAAGACTTATAACTTTACCTTCCATATATACCTTTTTATTTTACTACTTTGGATAAATTATTGCAACAGAGTTACAAAAAGAAAATAAAAAAAGCGGTTCTCTTTAAGAGAACCGCCCAAAAACCGTTTCTTACATACTCGCAAGCTTTGCGATGATCGCGAAAACGATGCATAAAACCGCAAAGATTATACCGCTGACAGCGGTCATCACCTTCATTTTATGGTCGAAGGTCTTGCCTTTGTTCTTAGATAAGAAAGTTTCGGTCTGTCCGCCTAAAGCGCTGATACCCGAAGAGTTACCGGGTTGGAACAGGACTACAAAAATCACGAATAAGGCGCAAAGCGCCATGATCGCAAGCAGAACCTGCTTTATCCCGCCGTGCCACGCAGTCCACGCCGCGCTGCCGCCTGCCATTAACATAGTAAGTATATTCATACCTTTCTCCCAAAGCAACAATGTTATTTTCTAAAAGTAAACCTATTTTAACACATAAAAACGAATATTACAACTGTTTTTACGTATTTTTATTCGGCTAATAAACTTTTTCCGCTCATTTCCGCGGGTTTATCTAGTCCCATAAGATCCAAAAGCGTCGGTGCGATGTCGCAGAGTTTTCCGCCTTCCCTTAACTTTTTGCCCTTGACTTTTTCGCCTATTACCGCAAGCGGAACTAAATTCGTGGTATGCGCGGTGAAGGGTTTCCCTTCTTCGTCGAGCATCTTTTCCGCGTTGCCGTGGTCGGCAGTTAAAATCGCGTTGCCACCGAGTTCCAAGATCTTATCCACGACCTTTTTAACGCACTCGTCCACCGCCTTTACCGCCTTTACCGCCGCGTCAAACACGCCGGTATGCCCTACCATATCGCAGTTGGCAAAGTTTAGTATCATTACGTCGTAACTTCCCGTGCTTAACTCCTCTATGACCTTATCCGTAACTTCGTACGCGCTCATCTCGGGCTTTAAGTCGTAAGTCGCGACCTTCGGCGACGGGATAACGATACGCGTTTCGCCCTTTACCGGCGCTTCTGTCTTCGCGTTAAAGAAGAAAGTTACGTGCGCGTACTTTTCGGTTTCCGCGATATGAAGTTGCGTAAGCCCCTTATCCGCAAGATACTGCGGCAGAGTGTTTTTGATCTCGTCCGGAGGGAAAGCGACGCCCACGCCCTTAAACCCTGCGTCATACACCGCAAAGCCGGTGTAAGTCGGGGCTAAAAAGCCGGTCTTTCTTTCAAAATACATATTCTTGCCCTTATCGGCGTCAAAATATGGCGTAAACTCTTCTTGCGAGAGCGCGCGGGTTATCTGCCTTGCGCGGTCCGGACGGAAGTTAAAGAAGATCACGGAGTCGTTCTTTTCGATAAGACCGATCGCCTTTCCGTTTTCGACGATATTTGTCGGAAGAACGAATTCGTCCGTAACGCCCTCTTCGTAACTTTTCTCTATCGCGGCGATAGCGTCGGGCGCGGTCTTGCCGGTACCCGAAGTCAGCATATCGTACGCTTTAAGCGTTCTGTCCCAGTTGTTGTCCCTGTCCATCGCGTAATATCTTCCGCAGATAGACGCTATTTTGCCGTAATTTAACTTTTTGATCTCGTCAATAAGTTCTTTGATAAATCCTTCGCCGGACTTCGGATCGGTGTCTCTGCCGTCCAAAAAACAGTGAACGTAAGTTTCCTTTACACCCCTTTCCTTCGCCATTTTAAGAAGGGCGAAAAGGTGAGAGATATGCGAGTGAACGCCGCCGGTCGATAACAGCCCGAAAAGGTGGAGTTTAGTTCCGTTTTTAATTGCGGAGTCCATGGGTTTAATAAGTTCGGGGTTTTTAAAAAAATCCCCGTCCGAAATCGCTTTCGTTATTTTCGTTAAGTCCTGATAGACGATCCGCCCCGCACCCATGTTGAGATGACCGACTTCGGAGTTACCCATCTGTCCGTCCGGAAGACCTACGTCCATACCGCTTGCGCCGATAAGCGTAGAGGGGTAGTTTTTAAGATAGTAGTTCACGTTTTTGCTATCGGCTTTTAAAACCGCGTTGCCCTTGACTTCGGGCGTGTAGCCGTAGCCGTCCATAATGATGATACAATTAGGTTTTTTACTCATAAATATTCCTTAAAATATACTTTATTTTCAACGTACAGTATAACCTTTTTTGAAATTTTACGCAAGTAAAAAAGCGCGCAATTTGCGTGCGCGCTTTCTGTTTTAGCGAATTTTCGATATTTAAGCGTTTTTGTAGTTTACGATAGCCGCAAAATCGTTTGCCTTTAACGCCGCACCGCCGATCAAACCGCCGTCGATGTTTCTTTCAGCCATAAGTTCTTTGGCGTTCGCGGGTTTCATACTTCCGCCGTACTGGATACGGAGCGCTTTGGCGACTTCCGCACCCCAAGTCTTTCTGACTAAACTTCTGATATAGCCGATAGTCTTGTTCGCGTCTTCCGCGGTAGCGGTCTTGCCCGTACCGATAGCCCAAACGGGTTCGTAAGCGATAACGATATTCGCGAAGTCTTCCGCCGCGATATCCTTAAAGCCTTCTAAAACCTGTTTCTTTAATACTCTCTTCGTTCTGTTCTTTTCTCTTTCCGTAAGAGTTTCGCCGACGCAGACGATGGGCTTCAATTCTTTCTTTAACGCCTGTTTAAGTCTTGCGTTGACGGATTCGTCGGTTTCGCCGAAGTACTGTCTTCTTTCGCTGTGTCCGATAATAACGTATTCGACGCCTATCTCCTTTAACATATCCGCGGAAATCTCTCCGGTGAACGCACCGCTGTCCGCCCAGGCGACGTTCTCGGCACCCAAGTGGATCTTGCTGCCCTCTATCGCTTCTTTTACCGCCCAAAGATCGGTGTAAGGTACGCAAACTACGACTTCGGGTTTGGATTTAGCGACGAGCGGTTTTAATTCTTCGATAAGCGCTTTGGCTTCGGCAGCGGTCTTATTCATTTTCCAGTTGCCTGCAATAATAGGTTTTCTCATTTTAAGTCTCCGTTAAATAATTAGTTTTTATTTGTCATTTAAACATTCGATGCCGGGGAGTTTCTTGCCCTCGAAGAGTTCTAAGGACGCGCCGCCGCCGGTCGAAATATGCGTCATCTTATCCGCAAAGCCTAAACTCGTCCCCGCCGCCGCAGAATCGCCGCCGCCGATGATCGTGGTAGCCGAAGTTTCCGCAAGCGCTTTTGCGACCGCGAAAGTACCTTTTGCGAGAGTCGGGTTCTCGAATACGCCCATAGGTCCGTTCCAAATTACCGTCTTCGCGTCCTTTACGGCGTCCGTGAAGAGTTTGCAAGTCTTTTCGCCGATATCGACGCCTTCCGCGTCCGCGGGGATCTTATCCGAATCGTAAACTGCGGTCTCGACGGGAGCGTCGATAGGATTCGGGAATTCCTTTACGGTTACGGAGTCGAGCGGAAGAAGAAGTTTCTTTCCGAGCGTTTCCGCTTTCTTCATCATTTCCTTGCAGTATTCGATCTGTTCGTCGTCAACGAGCGATTTTCCAACTTCGTAGCCTTTCGCCTTTAAGAAGGTGTAAGCCATACCGCCGCCGATGATCAACGTGTCGCATTTATTCAGCAAGTTTTCGATAACTTTAAGTTTATCCGCAACTTTTGCGCCGCCTAAAATAGCGACGAACGGACGAACGGGGTTTTCCAACGCGTCAGCCATGACGGAGAGTTCCTTTTCAATAAGGAATCCGCAGACCGCGGTCTTTACGAACCCGTATTCCACGATAGCCGCGGTGGTCGCGTGCGAACGGTGAGCCGTTCCGAACGCGTCGTTTACGTAAATATCGCAATAGGACGCAAGTTTTTTGCAAAAAGCCTCGTCGCGCTTTTCTTCGCCCGCTTCGAAACGAGTGTTTTCCAAAAGAACGATCTCGCCGTCCTTTAATTCTGCGACCGCTTTATCTGCGGACGGCCCTACGACGTCTTCCGCAAACGTAACGATATCTCCCAACTTTTCGGCAAGTTTTTCGGCTACGGGACGGAGTGTGTATTTCTCCTTATCTTTTAAAGCCTTTTTAAGATACTCTGCTTTTGCCGCTGCTCTCTCTTCTTCGGGAAGGGCCTCGACCGCTTTTTTCTCTTTCTTGTTTAAACCGAAACCTTCGGTAAAGATGTTGTGGGGTTTACCCATGTGGGAGCAAAGAATAACTTTCGCACCATGCTCTACTAAATACTTGATAGTGGGTAACGCGCCGTTGATACGCGTTTCGTCGGTTATAACGCCGTCTTTCATCGGAACGTTAAAATCAACTCTGACAAGGCATCTTTTGCCCTTGACGTCTACGTCTTTAACTGTCTTTTTGTTCATTTATGCTCTCCTACTTTTATTATTTCCTTTTTTAGACATTATATAAAAATCAGTCGCAATTTGTCAAACAAAAAGCGCCTGGTTAAGCGATATTCGGATAATAAAATGCGTTTTTCTTCAAAAACTACGCCTTTACGTAATTTTTGATCGAGAAACCGATGTTGGTGATATGGTCTCCGACTCGTTCCAAATTAGAAACGGTCTGAAGGTAAACCGAGCCGACCTGCGCGGAGCATCCGCCTTTCTTTACTCTTTCGATATGCTTATCTTCAAGGTCGATGCTATACTGGTCGGTAATCTTTTCGAGCCTATCGACCTCGGTTAAAAGCGACAGATCTCTGTTTTCGAACGCCCTTACGGAAACGTCGAAAAGTTCTAAGACGGTACCCGTCATCGCCTTCAACTCTTCTATCGCGCCGTCGGAGAAGTTCTGACCTTCTTCCTTTAACTTAAAGTAGTATTCCATGATATTCTCGGCGTAGTCGCCTATTCTTTCCACGTCGGATACTACGTGATAGTAAGAACCTATCTTCTTTTCGTCTTTTTCGGTAAGTCCTTTACTCATAAGCTGAGTCAGAAAAGCGGTGATACTGTGATTTAAATAGTTGAGCGCCTTTTCGTTGTCTTTAAGCGTTTCCGCGTTTTCGCCGTTGCCGAGTAACATATCCGTCGCAAGAATAAGGTTTTCTTTTGCGATGCCGGACATTTTGACTATTTCTTTCTTGGTATATTCGACTGCGACGGGCGGAGTTTCCAGAAGTCTCGAATCGATAAACGTAAGGCTGTGTTTTTTAGCGGTATCGTCCGCCTTATCGGGAACGATCTTCGTTACGAGTTTGACTAAAAGGTTGGTAAACGGAAGTAAAAGAATCGTGGTCAAAAGATTGAACACCGTATGAAAGTTCGCTATCTTCCTTTCCATAAGCGAACCGCTTATCGCCGTGATCGCTTTATCGAGGTACTCTCCCCATATCCAGCAGGGAACGATAAAAATAACGCAACCGAACAAGTTGAAAAGCAAGTGGATGATCGCGGTGCGTTTTGCGTTTACGCTCGTTCCGATCGACGACACGAGAGAGGTGATACACGTTCCGACGTTCGAACCTAATATAACGAATACCGCGGTCTGAAAATTGATCGCAGCGCCAAGCGCGATCAGGATACCAGTTACCGCCGCGGAACTGTGAACTATCGCGGTCAAAACTATTCCGACGAGAATAAGTATAAGCGGGAAAACGTTGCCTTGAAGAAAAGTTCTCATCCACTCGAATCTGAAAACCTGATTCGCCTTGTCAGCCCAAACGATGTAGTCTACGGCAAGACTCATTATTTTAAGTCCGATAAATATAAGACCGATACCTATAAGAATATTGCCGAGTTTATGCACTTTGTCCTTTTTGGTAAACATAGTGCAGATAATACCTAACGCGGCGATCAATGCCGCGATTGCGTTTATATCGAGTCCTTCCCCGCCCGAGAGAGACAGGATCTGCGCGGTTATCGTCGTTCCGATGTTCGCGCCCATGATGACCGAAGTCGCTTGCGAAAGCGTTAGAAGTCCTACGTTCACGAATCCCACAAGCATTACCGTGGTTGCGGTGGAACTGTTGATGATCGCGGTAACGAGCGCGCCTATTCCGACGCCTGCGAAGCGGTTAGAAGTCATCTTGCCGAGCATCTTTCTCATGTTTCCGCCGGCAACGAGTTCTAAGTTCGCGCCCATATATTTCATACCGAACATAAGGACCGCGATACCGCCTAAAAGAAAGAAAATATTGTAATATACCGTACTACTCATACTTTTTCCTTGGAATAATTTACTTACTCATTTTACAATTATAAAAGCGTTTAAGTCAAACGATTTTAACATATTTATCTTTCGGGAATAAACCCTTGCGTGTTAAACCCGTCGTACCCCGTCTGACGCAACGCCTCGTAAATACCGATGGCGACCGAGTTTGAAAGGTTCAAAGATCTGAGATCCCCTATCATCGGGATCCTTACGCACTCGTCGTAATGCGCTTTAAGTAACGATTCCGGAAGCCCTTTCGTTTCCTTACCGAAGACTAAAAAGTCGCCGTCCTTAAACTTCGCGTCCGAGTGGATTATCTTGGACTTTGTGGAGAAGAACCAAAAGTTATCGCCCTTGTAGAACTTGTCCATAACTTCCTCTATGCTGTCGTAGTATGTAATGTTTAGTTTATCCCAGTAATCGAGTCCTGCGCGTTTAAGATACTTATCCGAAACGTCGAACCCTAATGGGCGCACCATAATAAGGTCAGAGCCGGTAACGGCGCACGTCCGCGCGATGTTGCCCGCGTTTTGCGGTATTTCGGGTTCTACAAGTACGATAGTAAACATAATTCTCCTTTTTTTCTGCGACTAAATACACGGCATACGCCGTCTTAAAGTTACGAAACGGTAGTTTTTTTCAGGGTTAGCTTCTAATTTGTTTATTTTCCCCGCGCCTGCCGAAAGAATTTTGCCGTCCTTATCCGCGCAGGCGGAGTAGTTTTCGCCGACTATTGCGGTCGGAGTGCCGTGTAAAAAGGCGTTTGCCCTTGCGACAACGCTCGGCATTTCGTTTTCTATCCGCTTGAAAGGACAGATCACGATATCCGCCCCCAGATGCGCCAGAATATTTTCGCTTTCGGGAAAGAAAATATCTTCACCGACGAGCACGCCTATTTTCCCCGCCGACGTGTTGTAAACGGTAACCGTTCCGCCCGACATAAACTCGCTGTCTTTTTCGGAGAACACC
>CAMPBJ010000014.1 GCA_946637575.1 uncultured Clostridia bacterium
CGAGATAGGGGATCGCCGTTTCAAAGTCCACGCCGTAGAAGTTGTGATCGACGTTTTCGATAGTTACTTTTATGCACTCCACCGTGTAATCAACCGCGATTTTCAGCGCGTCTTCAAGCGTTTTTCCCTTTGCGATAGCGCCGCAGAGCGTACTTGCGAAAATGTCGCCCGTGCCGTGGAAACTTACGGGCAGATGTTCTCTGTAATACTCGAAGTACTTATTATTTACCGAATCGTATGCGTACACGCCGAGTTTACCGTTCCTTAAAGAAACTCCCGTTAAAACGGCTATTTTCGCCCCTAAACCGCAAAGTTTTTGTAAAACGTCTTTAATATAGTTTTCATCGTAACCTTTTTCGACGTAGGGTATACCGAGCATAAAGGACGCTTCGGTCAGGTTCGGAACAATGATATCCGCTTTTTTGCAAAGTTTTGCCATAGATATGGCAAAGTTTTCGTCAAACCCCTTGTAAAGCTTGCCGTTGTCCGCCATAACCGGATCGACTAAAATAAAGTTGGTTTTAGTCTTAAAGTCGTCGAATATATTTTCGACGAGTTTTAGTTGCTCAAAAGAACCTAAATAACCGGTGTACATCCCGTCGAAACCTATATTCAGTTCTTTCCATTTATTTTCTATTGTTTCGATCTCGTCCGTTAGATCTTTAAAGGTCCAGGAAGGGAAAGCGGTGTGAGTCGCAAGCACCGCTGTGGGGAGTACCGCAGTTTCTACTCCGCAAGCGGAGATAACGGGAAGTGCCACGGTAAGCGAACATTTTCCCACGCATGATATATCCTGTATCGTAAGTATTCTTTTCATAATTTACTCCTTTTATTTCATTTCATCAAATGTTTTAAGCCCGCTGTTTTTTAAAACCGTAGCGATTATCAGCGGAGTTGATTTAGGGAAGAGTTTTGAAAAAACGGACATAAGTTTCCCGTCTTTTCCGAAACATATATGATACTTTTTTCGCTCTAAACCTTTAACTATTCTGTCCGTTGCCTTCGCGAGCGGCATCATCATTTTTTTGACGAGTTTCTCATCTTCTTTATTCAAATTCATTCTGTCAACGATATCCGTCTCGATAAAGCCGGGGTAGATGCCGGAAACAAAAATCTTTTTATGATATTCGGCGCGTAAGGTTTCGGTAAATCCGCGCACGGCAAACTTTGACGCGCAGTAAAGGCTCTCTCCTGCGACCGCACACAGCCCCGCGGCGCTTGATACGTTTATTATTGCGGGGAAAGCGGACTTCTTTATGTCTGGCATAATCGTCTTTACCCCATATAAAACTGACTTTATATCCGTCGCGACTATCTCGTCGATCTCGTCTATCGTGCAGTTTTCGAAGGATTTAAAAGGCAACATAAAGCCGGCGTTGTTTATTAAAACGTCGGGGATAATGCCGTTTTTATCTAAGTGATCGGAAAGGATCTTCCAGTTTTCGAACTTTGAAACGTCGAATAGTAGGTAAGAAAAGTTCGACTTTTTTTCGCCTAAATTATCTATTGCCTTTTCGATTTTTTCTTTGTTTCTTGCAATACCGATTATTTTGCAGTCGTGCTTTTCGATAAGCGCTTTGGAAAGCGCAAAACCGATACCGCCGCTTGCGCCGGTGATTATCACCGTTTTGCCGTCCAGCCAGTTCTTTTTCATAATTTCACCTTTCAATGATTTTAACACTTAAAGATAACGTAAGCAAGGTTTTTAAGATAATTTTTATTTTCATAGGGTATAAATTTTATTATTAGCCGCTTGAATAATAAACTAAATTATGTTACAATATTTTAAGTTACGGAACAATATGAAAAACATACAGGAATTACTATCAAAACTTAATGAAGAGCAAGTAAAACCCGTTCTCGACACCGAGGGGGCGGTTTTAGTAATCGCCGGTGCAGGGAGCGGAAAAACGCGCGTTTTAACGAGCAGGATCGCTTATTTAGTTCTTGAAAAGAAGGTTTCTCCGTCAAATATCCTTGCGATAACCTTTACGAATAAAGCCGCCGGCGAAATGAAGGAAAGACTGAAAGCCTTTATAGGCGACGGTGTTTCGTCAATGTGGGTTTCGACGATACACAGCATGTGCGTTCGTATCCTTCGCTCGGACATAAGTAAAATCGGGTACGACAAGGATTTTACGATCTACGACGACACGGACAGGGAAAAGGTTATAAAACGCGTTATCGACCTTTTAGGGTACGATAAAGATAAACTTCTTAAACCTGCAAAAAACTTTATTTCTACTGCAAAAAACGAGTGTCTGACGCCCGAACTTTTTTCTATTGCTTACGCGGATTTTAAACTCGTCGACGAAATTACTACGATCTATACGGCGTACGAAGACGAATTAAAGCGTTCCAACGCGTTGGACTTTGACGATCTGCTTTTAAAAACGTATATTTTGTTCCGAGATTGTCCCGAAGTTGCGGACTATTATTCCGAAAAGTTTAACTATATCCACATCGACGAGTTTCAGGACACTAACAAAGTGCAAATGCTGCTTGCCGAACGGCTTGCGATAAAACACCGCAACATTTTCGTCGTCGGCGACGACGATCAGAGTATTTACGGTTGGAGAGGCGCAAAAATAGAAAATATCTTGGAGTTCGACGCTTTATATAAGGACGCAAAGATCTATAAACTCGAACGGAATTACCGTTCCACTAAAAAGATCCTTAATCTTGCGAACGCCATAATTGCCAACAACAAGGGTAGAAGGGAAAAGACGCTTTGGACGGATAACGGCGAAGGCGCGAGAGTGGAAACTTTCGTCGGAAACGACGAGAATAACGAGGCGGACTACGTTGCCATCCAGATCAAAAACCTGATGAGCCGATACCCAGATTACGATTACAAGGATTTTGCCGTCTTTATGCGCTTAAACGCGCTAACCCGTGCGTTCGAGCAGGAGTTTACGAAATATGGTATTCCTTATCGCGTTTTCGGCGGCTTCAGGTTCTTTGAAAGAAAGGAGATAAAAGATCTTCTTGCTTATCTTAAAGTCATAAATAACCCCAAAGACGACGAATCGTTTTTAAGATGCGTTGCGTCTCCTAAACGCGGTATAGGCGACAAAACGCTCTCCGAACTCCGAGAATATGCGGTTTCAAAAGGGCTTTCGATAAGAGAGGCGATCTCCGATCTTTCCTTTACGACGATAAGCCCGTCCGCACGCGTTAAACTTGCGAACTTTAACGCATTGCTTGACAGTTTTAAGGATTTTTCGGACAACAACAAGGTGTCCGAGACCTTAAAGCACGTTATCGAGGCGACCGGATTTAACGACCAGTTTACGCAAGACGACGAGGACGAGTCCAAACTTATGAACGTCGGCGAACTCTTAAACTCTGCCGAACAGTTTGAAAAAGATAACGGGATCGTTACACTGTCAGACTATCTTAACTCTGTTACGTTAAGTTCGGATACCGACGATATTGAGAGCGGCAACGTCGTTACTCTTGCGACTATCCACTCGGTAAAAGGCTTGGAATTTCCTTGCGTTTTCGTCGTGGGGCTTGACGAGAAGATCTTGCCGATTTCCCGAAGTTTCGGAGTTGATGAAGATATCGAAGAAGAAAGGCGGCTTATGTACGTTGCGGTTACAAGGGCAAGGGAAAGACTGTACCTTACGCGCGCGTCCTCGCGATATATGTACGGAAGCCGCGAGTTTATGGCTCCGTCGAGGTTTTTAAAAGAGGGCGCGGAGGCGCTCGGCTATGCTCAACCGAAACCGTCTTATTCTTCGGAGTCGCGTTACGGCGGATTGCCTTATAACGATTCCGACAACGGACTTGGTGCGGGTAGGTCAGGCTATTCTTCCGCATACGCAAAATCTATGCTCGGAGGTAATAAGCCGAAAGCAAACGCGAACGCCAACACTTCCGCTTATAAGTCCGGAGTAAAAGTAAAACACGTAAGATTCGGTGAAGGAACGGTAATAATGGTAAAAGGCTCGGCGGATAACCTTGTCGTGGACGTTGCGTTTAAGGGTGTAGGTGTAAAATCCCTTTCCGTAAAATATGCGCCTATGGAGATCATAAAATGAACAGAATGCGCGAACTCGTAGATATTCTCAATAAATACGCAAAGGAATACTACGTTCTTGACAATCCTACCGTATCCGACGCAGAATACGATAGGCTGTACGACGAACTTAAAAAACTCGAAAGCGAAAGCGGATTCGTTCTTCCTGACTCTCCGACGAGAAGAGTAGGCGGAGAACCGATTTCCGCTTTTAAAAAACACAGACATATAGAAAGGCTTTACAGTTTAGATAAGGCTACTACCGAAGAAGAGATGATAGCCTTTGAAAACAGGATAAAAAAGGCGTGCGAGTTGCCTGACGATTTTATGCCCGAATACACGGTGGAGTACAAGTTCGACGGGCTTACAATTTGTTTAACTTACGAAAACGGTAACTTCGTCCGTGCGACGACTCGCGGTAACGGTGTGATAGGCGAAGACGTTACGGCACAGGTTCTGACCGTTAAAAGTTTCCCGATGACTATCGACTATAAGGGAACTGCCGAAGTGTCCGGCGAGGCTATAATAAGACTTTCAGTCTTAGAAAAATATAACGAAACAGCGGACGAGCCGTTAAAGAACGCAAGAAATGCAGTTGCCGGAGCGATCCGTAATTTAGATCCGAAAGTTACCGAAAAAAGAAAGGTAGAAATTACTTTTTACAACGTAAACTATCTATCCGGCGGGGAGAAGTTAAGTCAGACCGAACAAGTAGAATTTTTAAGACGGAACGGATTTAAAGTACACGAATTTTTGCGGCTGTGCAAGGGTATAGACGCCGTTATGACAGCCATAAAAGAAGTTGAAAACAGCAGAAAAACACTTGATATTTTAACCGATGGGGCAGTCGTTAAATTAAACGACGTCGGTTTAAGGGAAACTCTTGGCTTTACCGATAAGTTTCCCCGTTGGGCTATCGCGTTTAAGTTCGAAGCGGAAGAGGTTACCACAATATTAAAGGACGTAAAATGGCAAGTCGGACGGACGGGAAAACTCACGCCGCTCGGCATTGTTGAGCCGACGTTTCTTGCAGGCGCTACCGTTCAGAAAGCGACGCTTAATAACTATGGCGACCTTCTCCGCAAGAAAATTAAGATAGGCGCGAGGGTTTTGATCAGGCGCAGCAACGAAGTTATTCCGGAGATTTTGGGAGCGACCGAGTATTTCGACACGTGTAAAGACGTCGAAAAGCCGACTAATTGCGAGTTTTGCGGAACGGAACTTGTCGAAGTCGGCGCAAATCTGTTCTGTCCCAACCCGCATTGCAGACCGAGAGTTATCGCGAACCTTACAAACTTTGCGTCGAAGTCAGGCATGAATATAGAAGGGTTTTCCGAGATGACCGCGGGGCTTTTATACGATAAGTTAAACGTAGAAAATTTCAGCGATTTATACGCTTTAACGCGAGAAAAAATCGCCGAGTTAGAAGGTTTTAAGGACGCGAAGACCGATAATCTTTTAAATGCGATCGAGAAGTCGAAAACCGTAGATTTTGCTAATTTTATCTTTGCTTTGGGTATAGAAAACGTCGGGAAAAAGACCGCAAAAGACATTGCATCACATTTTGCGGAAATCGACGAATTGATACGGGCGAAAAAAGAAGACCTTATTTCCATCGGCGACGTAGGCGAGATCACGGCGGAGACAGTAGTTAATTATTTTTCGGATGAAAAGAATCTTTCTGAAATAAGAAAACTTTTATCTTCCGGTATAAAAATCACGTACTCCGAGAAAAAACAGGACGGTATTTTTTCAGGCGAAAAGTTTGTTTTGACCGGAACTCTTTCGGGTTTTTCACGCGACGAGGCGAGTAGAATAATCGAGAGTTTAGGCGGTGAAGTTGCGGGGAGCGTTTCTAAAAAGACCACCGTCGTTTTAGCGGGTGAATCCGCGGGATCAAAACTTGATAAAGCGCGTGCGCTCGGCGTTAAAATTATGGACGAAGAAACCTTTAATTCGCTCGTAAAAGACTTGATTTAATTATATCTTTGTGATATTATATATTCTATAAAGTCGCAGGAGAAACGGACTATGTACTCAATGACGGGATACGGAAAAGCGGAATACGAAAACGGCGGGATCGAACTTTCGGTCGAATTAAAGTCGGTAAACAACCGCGTTTTCGATTTCAACTTAAAATCGCCGAGAGCGTTTATCGCTTTAGAAGACGCGATCAGAAAGACCGTTATGCAGTACATATCGCGCGGAAGGATCGATCTATTTATCAACTTTTCGGACAGAAGGGAAAATGAAAACGCGCTAACTCTCGACGAAAACAGGGCATTAGCCTATTTTAACTCCGCAAAAATCCTTGCGGAGAAGACCGGGCTTAAAAACGACTGCACGGTTACGTTTCTTCTAAAATGCCCCGACGTTTTGACCGACGATAACAGTCTTGACACCGAAGAACTTAAAGACGCGCTTATTAGCACCGTCAAAAACGCGTGTGAAAACTTTAACGAGATGAGAAGGATCGAGGGCGAAAAACTCTGTAACGATATGCTTTATCGCATGGATACGATAGAGAGTATCGTAAATAAAATTAAAGAAAGAGCGCCTTTCGTTGCGGAAGAATACAGGGAAAAACTTAAAAACCGCATAACCGAAGTGTTAAAAGACGTCAATTTCGACGAAACGAGGCTATTAAACGAAGTGGCGTGTTATACGGACAAAGTAAATATAGACGAAGAGATCACAAGGCTCTTTTCTCATGTTTCGCAGTTTAAGTCGATATTGAAAACCAAAGGCTCGGGCAAAAAACTGGACTTTTTGATGCAGGAATTCAACAGAGAGGCGAACACGATTTGTTCTAAGTCCAACGACTTAAAGGTTACCGGCTTTGGCTTAGAACTTAAAAACGAGATCGAAAAAGTAAGAGAACAGGTGCAGAATTTAGAGTAATGAGGAACATACTTTTCGTTATATCCGGGCCGTCGGGCGTCGGTAAGGGCACGATAGCGAAACTTTTAACCGAAAGAAACAAAAACGTTGCGTTGAGTGTTTCATGCACCACGAGAAAACCGCGCGAAAATGAGATCGACGGAGTTCATTATTTTTTTATAAGTCGCGAAGATTTTAAAGAAAAGATAGAAAAAGACGGGTTTTTGGAATATTCGGAACACTTCGGCAACTTTTACGGAACGCCGAAAGAGTTCGTCGAAAACAAGCTTTTAACAAACGACGTTTTGTTAGAAATCGACGTTAACGGCGGAATTGCGGTAAAAGAAAAGTTCGAAAAAGCGATTCTTATTTTTATACTGCCGCCGTCGATCGAGGAACTTAAAAACCGTCTTAAATCGAGACACTCGGAAACTGACGAGCAGATAGCGATAAGGATAGACAGGTTAAAGTACGAACTTGAAAAAGAAAAATTCTACGACTATTCGGTGGTAAACGACGACTTAAATACCGCCGTTTCGGAAGTAGAAGAGATAATTGAAAAAGAAAAAAATAAATAGATCGATACAAAAAAGGAGAAATTGTATGATACATAAACCGCCTATTGACGAATTAGCAGAAAAAATCGGATCGAAATACGCGCTTTGCGTAGTTGCAAGCAAGCGCGCAAGACAGCTTATGGAACAAGCGCAGAACCAGGGGATCACGGACTTCCCGGATAACGAAAAACCGTTATCGATTGCGGCGCAGGAAATTTACGACGGCAAACTCGTCGCTACCAACGACTGATTTTTTTGTGCTCATCGCTTTTTCGGTGAGCACCGTTTTTTATAATGTACGCCCAAGTTATAGTTGACTTATTAAATTCCGAAACGGATAAAATATTCGATTATAAAATCACTCTACCCGACGTTTCTATAGGAAGTCGGGTAGTTGTTCCGTTCGGAAATAAAAACATAGAGGGCGTTGTTATAGGTATAAAGGAAACGTCTGACTTCGACGAAACGAAAATCAAGGGAATAAGCGGCGTTTTAGACGGTATGCCCGTCATGACGAAAGAAACCCTTGCGCTGTCAACTTTCATTACCGAATCCTGTTTCGTTACGAGGGCGAGCGCGTTAAGGCTCTTTTTACCTTCCGAAATGAGAAAGGGAAAGGTAAGAGAGCAGTACAAAAAATTCGTTACGATAAACCCGGATATCGACTATAAAAGCGCGATAGACTCTTTAAGTAAAAACGCCGTAAAGCAGCGCGAGTTTTTAGAAAGCCTTTCCGCTTCCGTAAAGGCGGGCTACACCGAAAGCGTTTCAAGGTTCGGCGCGACGGCAGTTAAAGGCGCGGTTATAAAAGGGTTTGCGATCCTTATCGAAGAGAAGATATTAAGATCGCCTTACAGCAACGTTTCGGGTGAAAAAAAGAACGTTTCTTTGACTTTGGATCAGCAAAACGCGGTAAATACCATAGTAAACACCGAAAAACAAACGACTCTTATTTTCGGCGTTACCGGTAGCGGTAAGACCGAAGTTTACTTAAACCTTATCGAAAAAGTCATAAAGGAAGGGAAGACTGCGATAATGCTCGTTCCCGAGATATCCTTAACCCCGCAGATGTTAAAGCAACTCCGCGCAAGGTTCGGAGAACTCGCGGCGATCCTTCATAGCGGGCTTTCCGCGGGAGAACGGTTCGACGAGTGGTGGAGGCTTCGCAGCGGCGAGGCAAGAATTGCGATCGGCGCAAGGAGTGCGGTTTTTGCTCCGCTTTCGGATTTAGGGCTTATAATAATCGACGAAGAGCACGACGGAAGTTATCAGAGCGAATCTTCGCCGAGATACAATACGGTGGAAGTCGCAAAATTCAGGGCAGAGTATTCAAAAGCAAAACTCGTTTTAGGCAGCGCGACGCCGTCGTTAGAGAGTTTTTTGTGCGCGGAAAGACATGAGTACGAACTTGTGGAACTTCCCGAAAGAATAAATAAAAAGCCGCTTCCCGTAGTCGATATCGTCGATATGCGAAAGGAGATCAGGCGCGGCAACAACACGCCGTTTTCTTCTCTTTTAAAAGACGAACTGAAACGTTGTTTGGATAGCGGGAATCAGGCGATATTATTCTTAAACCAAAGGGGATACTCTAAATCCGTAATATGCGCGGAGTGCGGCCACGTGATTAAGTGCGGTAACTGCGACGTGTCGCTTACCTACCACAAAGAAGACGACGCGCTTTTGTGCCACTATTGCGGTGCTAAGTATAAAATGGTGGACTCCTGTCCCGAGTGTGGAAGTAAGTTTATCCGTTACGGCGGCGTGGGAACGGAAAAAGTGTGCGAAGAACTTTCAAAACTTTTTCCTTTCGTTCCGATATCGCGTATGGATCGGGATACTACGCAGAATAAAGACACGCATTTTAAGATTTTGGAAGCCTTTTCAAAAAAAGAAAGCAGAATACTTGTCGGAACTCAGATGATCGCAAAGGGGCACGACTTTCCGTCCGTAACCCTCGTCGGTATCTTGGACGCGGACGCAAGCCTTCACTTTTCGGATTTTAGAAGTTCAGAAAGGACGTTCGAACTTTTAACGCAGGTCGCAGGCAGAAGCGGAAGGGCGGAAGAGGCGGGAAAAGTCGTTTTGCAGACTTATTCGCCGGACGATCCGGTTCTGTCTCTTGCTTTCCGTTACGACTACAAAGGCTTTTACGAGCGTGAGATATCTTTACGCGCCGCAACGGGTTTTCCTCCGTTTACGAAGATCGTAAGAGTCGTTATATCCGATAATAACGAGCAGACCGCGATAGAAGTAACGAAGGCGATATACGGGGAACTTAAAGATGTTTACGAGCGAAATAAAGGCGAGTTCAGGTTCTTCGGGGCGTTGAAAGCGCCGATAAAAAAACTTTTGGGCAAGTTTAGGTACGAAGTGCTTATGCGTTTGACTCCAGAAAGGGAAGATATAATAAAAACGGTGTTTTACACCGCGAATAAATACAACAACAAAAAGACTTCGGTTTATCTTGAGATAAACCCGAACAACTTAAATTAAGGTGAAAAATGGCGATCAGAAACATTGTGCAGATAGGCGACGATACTTTAAGGAAAAAATCATTTCCTGTTACAGACTTCGGTAAAAAGACGCAGGATCTTTTAGACGATATGAAGGAAACACTCGAAAAAGCGGACGGAGCGGGGCTTGCCGCTCCGCAAGTCGGCGTTTTAAGACGCATTTTTATCGTGAGCGCGGAAGGGAAATATTACGAGTGCATAAACCCGGAGTTTATATATAAAAAAGGTAAGCAAATAGGGGCGGAAGGCTGCCTTTCGGTCAAGGGAAAGTACGGCGTCGTCGCCCGTCCCGAAAAAATCAAGTTAAAGGCGTTCGATAGATTCGGAAAACCGTTCACGGTAGAGGCGGAGGGCTTTTTAGCACGTGCGTTTTGCCACGAATACGACCATTTAGACGGCATTTTATACGTCGATATTGCGGATTCCGTCGAAGACGATAGGTAAGAAAATTGAGAATAGTTTACATGGGAACGCCGGAGTTTGCCGTAGTACCCTTAAAAAACTTAATAGAAAACGGCTTTGACGTCGTTGCGGTGGTAACTAACAAGGATAAACCCGTGGGGAGAAAACAGATTCTGACTCCGCCGCCGGTCAAGGTTTACGCCGAAAGCAAAGGCATAAAAGTTTTACAGTACTCAAAGATCCGCGCGGAAGGATTAAACGACTTGCTTTCGATAAAACCCGACGTTATAGTTACCTGCGCTTTCGGACAGATACTTTCGCAAGAGATAATCGACGTCCCAAAACTCGGCGTGTATAATATCCATGCTTCGCTACTTCCGAAGTACCGCGGCGCATCGCCCATATCGTTCGCGATTTTAAACGGCGAAAAGGAAACCGGCGTTACGATAATGAAGACTGACGTCGGGATAGACACGGGCGATATTCTTTTAAGCGATAAAATAAAGATAGAAGACGAAGACAATTTGGGATCACTTTCCGAAAAACTCTCCGCTCTCGGCGGAAAACTTATCCTTTCAGCTTTAAAAATAATTGAAACGGGGGACTTTGCCCTTACAAAACAGGACGAAAGTCTTGCGTCCTACACGAAAATGATAAAAAAGGAAGACGCGCTTATCGACTTTGGTGGCAGCGCGGAGAATATCGTCAACAAGATCCGTGCGTTCGACCCTTCGCCCGTGGCTTATACTCTGTTAAACGGCGAACCGTTTAAGATCTACTGTGCAAAAGCCGTGGATCAAAGCGGAAACGCAGGGGAAGTTTTAGATAGCGACGGCAAACTTATCGTCGCTTGCGGAAGCGGTGCGATCCTGCTTATAAAAGTGCAGAAAGCGGGCGGAAAACCTATGCTTATTTCGGACTTTTTGCGCGGTAACAGAATAGAAAAAGGCTTTATGTTCGGCGTATGATCAATTATTTTTACGACTGTTACCGAATACTTAATAAAGTTTACGGCGAGGGTGCATTTGTTAAACAGGCGATAAGCGGTACGGACATTGAAGAAAAGAACAGACCGCTTACCGTTAAAACCTGTTACGGTGTTTTAGATAGGGACGCGGAACTTTCCTTTTACATAAAGGCTTTCGCTCCGAAAAACCCGAAACTGGCGGTAAGAACGATACTTAAAATCGCTATGTACGATATAGCGTTCTTGGATAAAAAGCCATACGCCGTGATCGACAACGCCGTGGAACTATCTAAAAAACTCGGGAAGAGCGGGACGGCGGGCTTTATCAACGCGTTTTTAAGGAGATTTTCAAATGAATACAAAACCGTCGAACTTCCGAAAGACGACGCGCTTTGTATTTCCATAAAGTACTCATACCCGCTATTTGCGGTAAAGGAACTGATTTCGGTTTACGGAAAGGCAAGGACTGAAAAGATCTTATCTTTTAAAGAGCCTGTAACGACTCTTGTGTTCTATAATACCGACGGCGAGGAATACCTGAAAAACTTGGGCGTTACGTACGAAAAAACGCCGTTTTTTAACGTATTCAACG
>CAMPBJ010000015.1 GCA_946637575.1 uncultured Clostridia bacterium
ATTACGGGTTCGATATGAACGACTATATCTTCTCGAACTTAGGCGTAAAACTTACCCTCCCGGACGGCACTTCCGCTGAAAGGCGGGTAATGTCTATCGACACGCTCGTCCGTATGTTAGAGGCGATGTTCAACAGCGGCATGAAGAACTCGAACATGAATATATCCGCGGAGTTCGTAAGGGAATATATCCCGACCATATCCGAACTTCCGAAGAGTCGGGTGCTTTTGGAATCGCAGTACGAAAAACTCGCGGGCGACTGGGCGGAAAACGAAGACGAACTTATGCTCGTCGTGGACGGTTATAACAGGATAAGCGACATCACCCTTGCGCTTTTAGGGTTTAAGACGATCGACGGTATGAATACCGAAACGTACAGCGTCGAATTCGGCGGGGAAGACGAGATCCCGTTCGACGAAATATTAGGCACGGAGTTCTGGTTTGTGGATAACAGTTTAAGGTATACAAAACACCTTGCTAGTTCACACACTTACGTAAATCAGACGGTGTTTACGAAAGATCGGGTCGCGAACATGTCCGATGATCACAGGATCACCTTAAAGGTTAAGGGGATCATAAGGCTTAAAGAGGGCGTAAGTCAGGGCGTTTTAAGCAACGGTATCGCGTACACGCCGAAGCTCAAAGAAAAAGTGGTCGAAATGAATAAAAAGACCGCTATCGCGCAGGACGCGATAACGGGGCACGAAGTCCGAAACGAAGTGTCCGGAGCCGAAGAGATTGTCAACACCGTAACCGTCAACGAACTTAACTTTCTCACCGGCGGTATGGAGGCTGTAACGAAGAGCGTCCGCGAACTCGGCGCAAGCGACGAAGTAAGCAAACTTTCGATCTATTCCGTGGACTATAAGGCGAAAGAAGACCTTAAAAAGTACCTTGACGCGTGGAACACGGACGTTGTTTGGTACGACGAAACGCTTTCGGGCGAGGAGTTAGAGACTGCGAAAACGGCGGCGGAAGAGGCGGAAGTGCATTATTCGGATTCGACGGCGATGCTCTTTTCCGCGCTCAATATGATAGTCGACGCGGTCAAGATAGTCCTTATCTGTTTCACGTCCATATCTCTCGTAGTTTCGTCGATAATGATAGGAATAATAACTTACGTCTCCGTCGTCGAGCGCACGAAGGAGATAGGTATTCTCCGCGCGATAGGCGCAAGAAAGAAAGATATTTCCCGCATATTCAACGCCGAAACCTTCCTTATAGGGCTTTTTGCGGGGTTGATCGGCATCGGCGTAACTTACCTTTTGTCGATCCCGATAAACCTTATCGTCGGGGGCTTGATCGAGGGCGGTATCACGCTCGTTTCCTTAAAGATCACGGACGCGCTTATCCTCGTCGCGGTAAGCTTTATTTTAACGCTGATCGCGGGGCTTGTTCCGTCGCGTATCGCGTCTAAAAAGGACCCCGTCGTCGCTCTCCGCACGGAGTAAGGATAAAAAACAACTAAAAAAGACCGCGGACGCGGTCTTTTTTCTTTTCGTAGAATCGCTTAAAGCGAAGTTGAAACGGTGTTTAGCGTAAAGGTAAGTTCGCCGAAGTAGGTGGGGTAGAAGTCGCCGGCGATCACGGTGAGCGGGTAGGTGTAAGACGTAAGGAGCGATTTATACACTCCGTCGCCGCCCTGCTTTTGAATAGCGAACGACTGTTCGTAACCGCGCGTTTCCCTAGCGTTTACGTTAAAGTAGCCGTATATGACGTTAAACGAGTAGTCGCCCGTCTCTCCGTTTAAGGTTAAATTATACGTTTTCTTTTCGGAAGATTTTGCGGTAAACGCGACCGAAACGTGCCCGTTAAACGCTTTTGCGACGACGGGGAACGCCGTTCCCGTTTCGCTTATTTCAAAGTTTCTTAAAACGAACAGCAACTGCGCGTTATCGACGAGCGTTTTCGGCGTGTAGTTTACGGTTCTTTCTTTTTCTCCCGAAATCGTGTATTTTGAAGACTTATACAAAACGGAATATTCGGACGAAACGCTTTCGTTTGACAACGGGTTGCCCGTTATAGATTTTGACTTCGAGTAGAGCGGGGCGAAGGAAGATTCGCTCGGCAAAAAGTAAACTTCCGTCTCCGCGGTGTCGGTAAACTCTCTCGTTTCTCCCGCTATAACGTAACTTGCCTTTACCGAAAACGACGTTCTAAAATACAGAACGCTGCTTAAAACCTGCGCGTTACGGTCATAAAGGTCGGTATCGGGTAGATTTTCGGGGTATTCGGGGAGAACGGTAAGCGTAGTTATAAACTTACCGTCCGAAAAATCCGCGCTCTCGATCACGTTAGACGAAAACTTTTCCGCCGGCTTAAAAGACGCGGAGTACTCGCACGTTTCGGTGTAGCCCGAACTTATCGTTGCGAGCGGCGAACCGTAAAACGAGTTGTTGAACGCAATGGCGGACGCACCGCCGCACGCCGCGAGAACAGAAAAAATACATACGATAAATATGGCGACGATCGCCGAAAAAAGTTTTTTCATATTTTTCTCCGATAAGTAAATGATAACACAAAGAAAAAAAATTGTAAAACTTTTTGTAAATTCTTTTATAAAGTACTTAAAAAAGGACTTACGATATGATAAAATTAAAAATATGATAAAACTTATCACCACAGACGCGTATTATTCGATGTTTTCCGTGTTGACGGACAACTTAAAAAACCCGAACGGCATAGGCGGAGAAAAGAATCTCGTCTTTTGCGAGGAGAAAGCGTCGCTTATGACCGAGCGACGTATCTGCCAAAAGTTTTCGGGAAGTTTCAATACCGAAGTGTATTCCTTCGGCAAGTTTCTGCGCGTAAAATCGAAAAGGGAGGATATCCTTTCCAAAGAAGGTTCTTCTATGGCTGTCCGCAAGATGCTCTCCGTTGCGGACCTTAAACACTTAAAGTCCGCAAAATCAGGTCTTGCGCCCTCGCTTTTCGAACTCATCGAAATGTTAAAGAGCGCAAAAGTCTCCCCGTCTTCACTAAAAGGCGCAACGGGGGAAGTCGGCGGGGTGCTTAAAAACAAACTCGACGACGTTTCCGAAGTATACGCGATCTACGAGGATTTTTTATCAAGCAGCGGATTTTTGGATCAGGGTTCTTTCCTTACGCTGCTTCCGGACATAATAGAACACGACGAAGACGTTAAAAACGCGAACGTTTTTATCGTCGGGTTTACGGACGGGTTCACCGGGCAGATAGAAGACGTTATTTTATCCTTGCTTAAAACCGCAAAATCGGTTACGGCGATCTTTACAAAGGGCGACAACGAGTACGCCTACTTAAACGAGAGCGAAAGAAGGTTTAAAACGATCTGTAAAAAGAACGGCTTATCTTTTACGGAAGAAAAAGCGGAAAGCGGGCTATTCGCGGAAAGTAGAGTTTTAGCAAGCGCGCTTTTTGATCCGTTCGTTAAAATCGGTGAGAAGTTTGCAACCGACAAAATAAAGACGTTTACCGCGAGCAGCAAGAGAGAAGAGCTCATACGCGTCGGCGAAGAGATAAAAAGAAAAGTGCTTTCCGGGGCGCGGTATAAGGACTTTACGATCGCCATCGCAAATTCTAAGGAATATGCGGACGAACTTGCGTTCGTTTTCGGGATTTTAGATATTCCCTACTTTCTGGACGAAAAAAAGAAGATCTCCGTCCACCCTTTGGTTACCCTTATTCTCTCGTACTGCGACCTGTTCCGAAAGAACTTCAAGCGCGAATATTTAATTAAGTTCGTCAAAAATCCGTTCGTGTCGGAAAACAGGGATAAGGCGGAAAGTTTCTGTGATTATATCGTAAAGTACAACGTAGATTACGACAGAATAAAAAAGCCGTTCACCTTTGAAAAAGGGGAAGACGGGTTTAAGGAAAAGGAAGAGTTCCGAAAAAAGATCTGCGCGTTTTTCGGCGAGTTCGACGTAAAAGGGCTGCTCGAAGGGCTTTCGGTAAAAGAAAAAACCGAGAAGTATTCGACTGTTTTAAAAGACGCGGGGTTTACGGAAGAAACGGCGGTAAACGATCAGGCGTACTCTTTCGTTTCTGGTATTCTTTCGGAGATGGAGCGTATTTCCTATACCCCGTCCGACGTAAACGAGTTTAAAGACATATTCAAAAGCGGGATAGAAAACGCGGAAATATCAATCATCCCGCAGTATAACGACGCTGTGTTCGTCGGCGATTTTAAGGAGACCGCGCTTGCACGGGCAAAACACCTTTTCGTTTTAGGGCTTAACGACGGCGTGCCTATGATAAAAGAGGACGTCGCCATACTAAACGAGTCGGATATGGAAAAACTCGAAAAGTTAAGCCTTTTTTTAGAGCCTAAAATTTCCATCGTCAACAGGCGTGCAAAGGAGAGTTCGCTTATGTGCCTTTGCGCGTTCTCGGAAGAACTTTACTTGTCGTATTCCGCGTTTAACGAAGACGGTTCGTTTAATCGTGAGAGCGAGATCATAAAGACGGTAAAGGATTTATTCACCACCGGCGAGTTTTTAAACTTCGACGGGTATCTTTCGTATAAAGAGGGGCTTTATACCTTTGCGAAAACCATTAACACCTACGGGGATAAAAACGCGGAAGTTATCGGCAACTTAAACTCTTTCTACTCGGTTGCAAAAAAAGACGCGGACGAGATAACCGAAAACGGCGACGGGAAAAGGGTTGTCAGCATTAAAAACGGCGACAAACTTTTCCGCGGAGAAGTGTCGCCCACGATGCTTGAAAACTATTTTAAGTGTCCGTTCGTCGCGTTTATGGATAACGGGCTTAAACTAAAAGAAAAAGTAAAGGCGGATATGGACTTTGCGGATATCGGCACGCTCTCTCACGCCGTGTTCGAAAAGTATATGAACAGTTTTTCCGAAGTCAAAGACAGAACCTCGTCGGACGCGCTTGTAGATAGAATACGCGAAGAACAATTTACAGACGAAAACTACGCAAGGTACTTAAACTCCGCACGGGGCAGATACCTTGTTAATTCGCTGTTCAGGGAATATAAGGCGTTTTGCTACAAAAACTTTGAGGCGTACGGCGATTCCGACTTTAAGTTCTATAAGGCGGAGGCGCGATTTAACTCCTTTGAAGAAAAAAACGGCGGGCTTGCGCCCATCAGTCTTTGCGGCGGGGAAATAAAACTTAAAGGCGTTATCGACAGGATCGACGTTTTCGGCGACTACTGTCGGATCGTGGATTACAAGACGGGGTCGAGAGATCTTAAAGACAGCACCCTATTTAACGGCACTAAACTCCAACTCTATCTCTACGCTTTGGCGATAAAAGACAAAAAGATCGCCGGCATTTACTACATGCCGATGCGCGACGTGTTCTCCTTAGATGCCGAAGAGCCGAGCCTTACCTTGGGGCTTACGCTTAAAGACGACGAACTTTTGCAGCACGCGGACAGAGTGTTTGCCGCGGGCGGAAAGAGTAAGTTTATAAGCGGGAAGAACGACGGCAGAAACAGATCTCTTTTAAAAAAAGAAGACCTTGACGCTCGGTTAGAGTACGCGAGAAGGGTAAGCGAACTTGGCGCAAAGGAGATGCTTGACGGCGTTATGATAGCGTCTCCGTCCGCCGGCGCGTGTGACTACTGTAAATACTTTTCGGTCTGCGGCGGAAAGGGAAAGGTAAGGCGGTCTATAACCGTGCAGAAAAAGGACTTTATAAAAGAGTCTCTTAAAGGTGACGACAATGAGTGAAGCGTTAGATAAAATAAAAGAACGCCCCGAGAAAGAAGGCAGACTTAAAACAGAGCAGAAAGACATAATAAACTTTAAGAAAGGCAATATCATAGTTTCCGCATCCGCAGGATCCGGAAAGACTTTCGTTATGATCCAAAGGCTTTGCAAACTCGTCGCGGAAAAGAACGCGAAGGTGGACGAGATCCTGGCGGTTACCTTTACCGAAAGCGCGGCGCAGGACATGAAAGAGAAGTTAAAGGTCGCGCTTACCGAGAAAATTAAGGAGACGGGGGACGTTTCGCTCGTCGAAGAACTAAAAAAACTCGACCTTGCGGACGTTTCGACTTTGCACTCTTTCGCGTCTAAACTTATAAAGACTTACTTTTTCGTAGCAGGCGTTCTGCCCGACTTTTCTATCCTTGACGACGCGTCCGCCGCGGAACTTCGCGCGGAGTGTCTTGACAGGGTGTTCCGCTATTATTACGACGGCGACTTTTCTTATTTTAAGGAACTTGTCCGCGCGTTCTCGGTAGGCAGAAAGGACGATAACCTTAAAAAACTCGTTTTAGACGTTTATAACTTCTGCGAAGTGGAAAAAGATCCGTCGGAGTACGCCGATTCGCTCTCTTCTCTTTACGAAGAAGAGAATATCGACAGGGTTTCGGAAGAACTTTTTGCCTCCTTAAAAAGCAAACTGCAAAACTACAAAGAAATCGCGGACTCGCTTTTTAACGCGTTTAAGAGCATGGAGTACGAAAAAGGGATAGAGTATTCGGGCGCGATGATAGGCGCGCTGTCGCGCGCGTTAAAGTGCGAAGATATCTACGAACTTAAAAACTCGCTCTTTTATAACATCGACGTGCAATTTAGCGGCAAAAAGCCGGCGGAAGCGGAAGATGCGATCATTAAAATCAAACAAATAAAGGACAGGATCGACAAAATAACGGACGCGCTGTCTGCATTTACGGACGCAGAAACGGACGGAGAAAGACTTTCCTTTGTTAAGAGGATGACGGAAAGCCTAATCGCCGTCGTAAAGAAGTTCGCGCAAGAGTACGCGAAAGAGAAAACGGAACAAAACCTTCTCGATTTTTCGGATCTGGAACACTACACCTTAAAGATTTTAAGCGACGAGACGGTGGTGTCCGAAATAAAAGAAAAATATAAGTACGTTTTCGTGGACGAGTATCAGGACATAAACGGCGTTCAGGAAGCGATAATTGAAAAACTTGCGAACGGCAATCTGTTTATGGTCGGCGACGTCAAGCAGAGCATATACGGATTCCGCGGTTGCCGTCCGGAGTTTTTCGCCGAAAAGATCGAAAAGATGAAAAGAGACGGCGAGACGGCGAAGGTTTTAAACTACAACTTCAGGTCGGCAAAAAAAATCGTGGATATGGCGAACGAGATATTCTCCTACTCTATGACCGAAGACCTTTTCGGCGTAAACTACGCGCGCGACGCAAAACTGATAGAAGGCGGAATATATCCTTCCGACGCGGAAGGCAGGGCGGCGCTGCACTTTTTACATACCGAAAAAAAAGAAAAGGCGGACGAACAGCCGAGGATCTACGACGTTTTAGAAGAATACGAAAACGTTAAGGACGAGTCGGATGAAATCTCCGCGCTCGTTACCGAGATAATAAGAAAGGAACTCGGGCAAACGTATTTCGATCCCAAAGATAAGACGTTTAAACCCGTAACGCTGAAAGACATCGCGATCCTTTTACGGAGTCAGACGGCGTTTGCGAGCAAACTCGTCGGCGGATTAAAACGCAGGGGAATACCCGTCGTAAGTCAGGTCGAAGAAAACGTCTGCGACTTTCCGGAAGTGGACGCGCTTATAAACGCCTTAAAACTCATAGATAAAAAGGACGACGATATTCCGCTTGCGATCACCATGCTGTCGAAAATAGGAAAGTTTTCCGAGCAGGAACTATCTGATATCGTATCGTTTGAAAGAAAAGACACTTTCAGCTCTTCCGTGATAAACTACGCGGAAAATAACGCGGACGCGCTGTCCGAAAAAATAAAATCGTTCTTTACCCTTTTCGAAGGGTTTCGCCTTTTTGCGGACTTTAACGGCGCAAGCGAAGTCTTAAAGAAGTTGATCGCGGACACGGGGTATGAAAACGCGATAGTTTCCGCGGAGGACGGCGAGATAAAGTCCGCGCGAATCGCGAGATTTTTATCCGCGAGCGAGAGCGCGCCGCTTACCGTAAACGAGTTTTTAAGGAAGATAGAGTTAAGCCCGAAATCGTTCAACTTTTTAAGAAACGGCGACGAGAACTCCGTAAAGATCATGACGATGCACGCCTCCAAAGGCTTGGAGTTCCCCGTGGCGATCCTCTGCGGACTTGAAAGGGATATGGACAAAAGGGACGAGCGCGGAGAAGTTATTTTCGATAGGAATATGGGGCTTGCGTTAAAGTACTACGATTTTGAAAAGGGGACTTCGAGCGAAACGCCCTTGCGCTTTTCGTTTAAGGAAAGGCTCGAAAGGAACAGGATAAGAGAAGAACTAAGACTTTTTTACGTAGCCGTAACGCGTGCAAAATATTCTCTTCACGTGGTATTCTCCGGAAAAGAAGACAAGCGCGGAAAACCCGTAAAGGAAGCGTCTTCGTTTTTGGACTATATCCCGCCGGAACTGAAAATCGAACTGCACGAAGAACAGGATCTGGCGTTTATAAACGCCGGCATAGAAAAAGAGCGTACGCTTTTAGGCGCGCCGGAAATTGAGAGAGCGGAGAAGTTAAGGTCGGTTTTCGGGTTTAATTACGGGTACGCGCAGGACACAAAACTTCCCTTAAAAGCGGACGTAACGTCAGTTAGCGAAAGCGAAAAGCTTGATCGGGCAGAACGCGTTAAGGCGGAAGACGACGTCAATTCCGAAACGGGTATAATCGCCCATAAACTCATCGAAAATCTTGATTTTTTAAAAATGTCGGAGTTCGGCGCGCAAGTGGAAAAATTAAAAGCGGAAGGCGTTATTTCGGAAGAAGAGCTGTCTAAAATCAATTTAAAAAGGATAGAATCAGCCTTAAAAAACAGCGGTTTAGACGGTCTTTCGGGCAAGATCTATCGGGAAAAGGACTTTATCGCGCTGCTTCCCGCAAGCGAAGTTTACGGTGTCGATAGTAAAGAAGACGTTCTTATTCAGGGCAGAATAGACCTGCTTATCGTGGGAAGCGACGGCGTAACGATCGTCGACTATAAGTATTCGACCTTAAAGGGCGACAGTTTAAGGGCAAAGTACAAAAAGCAGTTGGACTTATACGCGTTAGCCGTCGAAAAGTCCTTGAAAATAAAGGTCGTCGAAAAAAAGATAGTAAACGTCTATTCGGGCGAAACGGTTTTTGCATAGTTAAACAATTTTCGCCAAAAAAAGTCAAAAGAGGAAGTCTAAGATACATTATTATAAAAAAGGGTGTATCATGACGGAACGGAAAAGTTTTGTTTTGTCCGTCGCCGAATATCTCGGGACGGACTTCCTTTTTATCTTTTTATCGTGCGCGCTTTTCGCGGTGTTTCTGCTCGCGCTCTTTTTAAGCGTCTTTAAGCCCGGCTACGGCGTTAAAAAACGCAGTTGGTTCTTTGTTTTTTCCTTCGGGATAAGCGCGCTTTCATTTTCTTTCTTTTACGGTCGCGGCATACCATTTCTTTTTCTGGGAGCGGGCGCGTTGTTGTCCGTTCCGCTCCTTACTATCAGGAAAAAGACGACGGTAACCGAAGAACAGAGAAGTTTTATCGACTACGTGGACGAAGAGATAGAAAAAGAACTTCTTTCATCCCCGCCCGAAAAGAAACGGACGGCAAGGGAAACGAAGGGTAAAGAACCCGACTTCGCGCACGTAAAAAGCGTAATAAAACGGCTGTCCGCGTTAAGTCTTTCTCAGACCGACAAAAAAGAAGTAAAAAGTCTTGAAAGCGCAATATTCGAGGCGGAAAAAAACGGACTCGATAAGGACTTAAAAGAACGCATCAACGACGGGCTCGGGCTTCTTTTAAAACTTATGGCAAAGTACGGCGCGTAAACTTGTCCCGTTTTTCGGGCTGGCTAACCGCCGTAATAATTTTTTTAAAAAATAGTTGACTTGCGGTCAATTAAATTATATAATAAGAATATGAAGTACAACAACGAGTCGAGATCGTTAAGGTCGGAAGAGAATAAAAGGCGGATAATCGAGTGCGCGATGAACCTTATTAACGAAAAGGGGTACGACGGCGTTTCCGTGTCCGAGATAACGAAGGCGGCGGGGGTGTCCAAAGGCGCGTTCTATATCCACTTTAAGACGAAAGAAGATTTAATCGAGCAGGAGATAAGCCTTTTTTACGACGCGTTAAAGATTTCGGACAGTAAGGGAAAGTATGAAAGACTCTACGCGTTTTTATCTAACTCCGTCGATTATATTAAAAAGAGCGGACTTAAAATGGCGCAGGAGTGGTTTTCGCAGAGCGTAAAGGGGAATTTTTACGGCAAGAGCAAACTATCCTACGATAAAAAGACGGTAGCGGAGATCGTGGGGGACGCTTCCCTTTCGGACGAGATCGTAAGCGTTTACTACGGCGCGTTGAACCTTTGGTGTTTTACGGACGGAAAGGTAGATCCGAAGATTATAATCGAAAAGTATTTGGAAAACGGGATAAAGGAGAAATTAAAATGAAAAGTTTAGTGATTTATTTTTCAAGGGCGGACGAGAACTACTTCGGCGGTTCGATGAAGTACATCGACAAGGGTAATACCGAGATCGTCGCGGAGTACATTAAAAAGATAACGGGTGCGGATTCTTTTAAAGTCGAAAGGAAAGTTCCTTACTCAAAAGATTACATGACGTGCATAAGGGAAGCGCAGGACGAACAGAGAAGAAACGAACTGCCCGAACTTAAAGAATATCTCGACGACGTGTCGGATTACGACGTGATCTTTATCGGCGGACCGGTGTACTGGGGAACTCTTCCGCAACCTATGTTTACGGAACTAACAAGGCTTGACTTTACCGGTAAAACGGTTGTGCCGTTTACAACGCACGAGGGCAGCGGACTTGCAAGCGTTCCTTTTGACTTAAAGAAGATTTGTAAGGGCGCGACCGTAAAGCCCGGGCTTGCGATCGTCGGAAGTTCGGTAAACTCTTCTAAACTAAAGCTCGAAAAGTGGATAAACGAAAATCTTTGATAAGGTGAAAAAACGATAAAGGAGAAAAATGTATGAAATTAAACAACGGTATCGAAATGCCCGAAGTCGGCATAGGTACTTTTCTGCTCTCGCCTATAGACGCGGAAAACAGCGTAAGAGAAGCGATAAAATTAGGTTACAGGCTCGTTGACACCGCGAACGCTTACGTAAACGAAAGGGCGGTAGGGCGCGGAATAAGATCGAGCGGAATAAAAAGAGAAGAGATATTCCTGTCCACGAAGTTATGGCCAAGCGAGTACGAAAACGAAAACGCGGTGGAAGAAACGCTCGAAAGGTTAGGAACGGACTATATAGACCTACTTTTCTTGCACCAACCCACCGAAAACTGGCGCGAGGGGTATAAAAAACTTGTTAAGGCTTATAAAGACGGCAAAATAAGGGCGATAGGCGTTTCAAACTTCGAGGGAAGATACATAAAAGAGTTGCTCTCGGAATTCGACGTTTTGCCCCAGGTAATACAGGTGGAGTGCCACCCCTTCTTTCCGCAGACCGAGTTAAGAAAGGTCGTAAAAGAAAAAGACATAAAGATAATGTCCTGGTATCCGCTCGGCGGAAAGGGTATGACGGCGGAACTTTTAGAGAGCCCCGTAATAAAGGCGATTGCCGCAAAATACGGAAAAAGTCCGGCGCAAGTCGTCTTAAAATGGCACGTCGAGATGGGTTTTATCGTTATCCCGGGGAGCAAGAACGTCGCGCATATCAAAGACAATATCGATATTTTCGACTTTACCCTTTCAAAAGAAGATATGGAAAATATCGCAAAACTCGACAGGGGAGAAAGACGTTATAACAGAACGGAAGAATCCTTAAAGGGCTTTGCGTTGTGGCGTCCTACTTACGAAACGAAATAATAAGGAGAATATAAAAATGAAAAAAGAAATAAAGACCACCGAAGCGATATTCCCGATGCCCGTGCTTTTGATCTCCACGTTTAACGAAGACGGCACGGTGGACGTTATGAACGCCGCTTGGGGAACTATGATG
>CAMPBJ010000016.1 GCA_946637575.1 uncultured Clostridia bacterium
CCCTTATGCTCATCATTGGGATTCTTTGGATTATTCCCAGCTCCGCTTTTTTGTGTCTTGTCGTCCTGATCAGTATTATTCTTACAGGTAAACTGTTGCTGGCGTAAAAACACGAAAAAAAGAGCCTTTCCGTTAAAAATGCGGAAAGGCTCTTTTTTGTTTGTAAACACAATATGTTGTGGTTGAATTAAAAAAATTTTACAAAATATTGTAATAAAAGCATTGACAAAGCGTAAAAGTAGTGATATAGTGTAAAGGCTTAAACAAAAACACAAAGGTAGGAAGTATTATGTACCAAGTCAGGAAAAGAGACGGCAAACTTGTAGAATTCGACATGTCGAAGATAACGACGGCTTTAAGTAAGGCGTTCAACGCGAAAGGGGTAAACTACACCGCGGATATTCTCAACTTGTTGGCGCTTCGCGTCACGGCGGACTTTGCGAAGAAAGTTAAAGACAACGTGATCGGCGTCGAGGATATTCAGGACAGCGCGGAAGTCGTTTTGATTCAGGCGGGGTACGTCGACGTTGCGAAGAGTTATATACTCTACCGTAAACAGCGTGAAAAAGTCCGTAATATCAGCGATACTATCGTCGATTACAAAAAGATCGTCGACGACTACCTTAAAGTTTCGGACTGGCGTGTTAAGGAGAATTCAACCGTTACTTACTCTGTCGGCGGACTTATTCTGTCCAACTCGGGTGCGGTTACGGCAAACTACTGGCTTTCCGAAGTTTACGACGAAGAGATCGCGGAGGCTCACAGGAACGCGGATATCCATATCCACGATCTTTCGATGCTTACGGGTTACTGCGCGGGCTGGTCGCTCCGTCAACTTATTAAAGAAGGTTTAGGCGGAGTTCCGGGCAAGATCACCTCTTCGCCCGCGGGGCATCTTTCCACTCTTTGCAACCAGATGGTGAACTTTTTAGGCATCATGCAGAACGAGTGGGCAGGTGCGCAGGCGTTTTCGTCTTTCGACACCTATCTTGCGCCTTTCGTTAAAGCGGATAACCTTACCTACAAGGAAGTAAAACAGTGCATACAGTCCTTTATCTACGGCGTGAACACTCCGTCCCGTTGGGGAACGCAGTCGCCGTTTACGAACGTAACGCTCGACTGGGTAGTTCCGAACGACCTTGCCGAAATGAACGCGATCGTCGGCGGAAAGGAAATGGACTTTAAGTATAAAGACTGCGTAGCCGAAATGGCGATGGTAAATAAAGCCTTTATCGAAATAATGATAGAAGGCGACGCGAACGGCAGGGGATTCCAGTATCCGATACCTACCTATTCCATTACCCGCGACTTCGACTGGTCGGAGACCGAAAACAACAAACTTTTATTCGAGATGACCGCAAAATACGGCACTCCGTATTTTTCGAACTATATCAACTCCGACATGGAACCGTCCGACGTACGTTCTATGTGCTGCAGATTGCGTTTAGACCTTCGCGAACTCCGTAAAAAATCCGGCGGTTTCTTCGGAAGCGGTGAAAGTACGGGTTCCGTCGGCGTAGTTACGATCAACATGCCGAGGATCGCATATCTTTCTAAAACGAAGGAAGAGTTCTTTGAAAGGCTTAAACGTCTTATGGACATCTCCGCAAGGTCCTTAAAGGTAAAAAGGGATACCATTACCAAACTTTTAGAGGCGGGACTTTATCCGTATACGAAGAGATATTTAGGAACTTTCAACAACCACTTCTCGACGATAGGGCTTGTCGGCATGAACGAAGCGTGCCTTAACGCGAAGTGGTTAGGTAAAAACCTTACCGATCCCGAATCGCAAGAGTTTACGAAAGAAGTTTTGAATTTTATGAGAAACAAACTCTCCGACTATCAGGAGCAGTACGGCGATCTTTATAACTTGGAGGCGACCCCTGCGGAATCCACTTCTTTCCGTTTGGCAAAACACGACAGAAAGAGATATCCCGATATCATCACCGCGTCCGATAAAGACTAAACGCCCTACTACACCAACAGTTCGCACCTTCCCGTCGGTTTTACCGAAGATATATTCACGGCGCTCGACATTCAGGACGAATTGCAGACGCTATACACTTCCGGCACGGTATTCCACGCGTTCTTAGGTCAAAAACTTCCCGACTGGAAGGCGGCGGCAAGTTTAGTCCGCAAGATCGCGGAAAACTACAAACTTCCGTACTACACCATGTCGCCGACCTACTCCGTCTGTGCGGAACACGGCTACATTGCCGGCGAAGTTTACACTTGCCCCATCTGCGGAAAGACGACCGAAGTTTACAGCCGTATAACCGGTTACTATCGTCCGGTACAGAACTGGAACGACGGAAAGAGACAGGAATTCGCGGACAGAAAGGTTTACGATATCGCAAACTCTCACTTCGAAGTCAAAGGTCACGCCACCTGCGAAATGGAAAAACCCAAGACGGGTACGGTAGAACTCGACGGGCCGACGCTCTTTACGAGAACGGGTTGCCCGAACTGCAAGACTTCCAAAATGATGCTCGATAAAGCGGGAATACAGTACACCGTAGTAAACGCGGAAGAAGATAAGGAGACCACCTTAAAATTCGGCGTAAAGAAAGCGCCCACGCTTTTAGTACCCGAAGGCAGCGGTTTTAAGGCTTACGACAACGCGAGCGAGATCAGAAAATATATAGAGAGCGTAAAATAATGAAAGACATTTACGATATTATAGTTATCGGCGCGGGGGCGGCGGGTATGACTGCCGCGCTCTACGCGAGAAGAAACGATAAGTCGGTTTTAGTTCTTGAAAAAGAAAGTCTCGGCGGTCAGATAGCGACTTCCCCAAGACTTGAAAACTACCCGACTATAAAGGAAATAAGCGGCGAAGAGTTCGCGGATAACCTTTACGAGCAGATCATATCGCAGGGTGCGGAACTCGAAGTCGAGAACGTCGTTTCGGTAGAAAAAGGCGACGACAAGATATTTACGGTAAAAACGGAGTTCAACGAGTACAAGTCCAAAACCGTCATAACTGCCACGGGTGTAAAACACAAACACCTTCGCACGCAGTCCGAAAGGGAAGATCTCGTCGGCAAGGGCGTTTACTACTGCGCGATTTGCGACGGAGCGTTCTACAAGGGCAAAGAAGTTGCCGTAATAGGCGACGCCAACACCGCCCTTCAATACGTTCTGCTTTTATCCGGGTACTGCAAAAAGGTATACGTCTATACGTTATTCGATAAGTTCTTCGGCGACAAGCAACTCGTTACCGCGATGATGAAAAAGGACAACGTGGAGTGGAGACCGAACACGTCCGTCGTCGATTTTGTGGGAGATAAGGAATTGATTGCAATTCTCTATAAGGATAAGGACGGCAACGTCAAAACCCACGAGATCCCGGCGGTTTTCGTCGCGATAGGTCAGATCCCCGATAACGAGGCTTTCCGCAATATCGTCGATTTAGATAAGGACGGGTATATAATCGCGGACGAAAGTTGCACCACCAAAACCGAGGGCGTGTTCGTCGCGGGCGATTGCAGAACGAAGAGCGTCCGTCAGGTAATAACCGCGGTGTCGGACGGCGGTATCGCCGCGACAAAAGCGACGCTTTATATCGACGGTTAAGAAAGAATTAAAAATAATAATAAAACAGCCGACGGCACGCCGTCGGCTGTTTGCTGTTTTTTAAGTTATACGGGTGAGAAAATACCGAGAAGTATGATACCGATAAACGTCGTAATTATCGCAAGATAGTGTTTTACTGAAAGTTTTTCTTTCAGGAAAATTCTGCTCCATACGACCGACAGAACGCAGTAGGCGGAAATCATGGGCATACCCGCCTTAAAATCCGAGAACATAACGGACATATAGAAAATCTGACCGAAAGTTTCGCACGTTCCTCCGATGATCAGGGCGCGGGTGTTTTCCTTCGGGATCGCAAATATTTTTTGCTTTTTAACCGCCTTTAAGAAGATAAACGCAAATATCGCGAAGCACAGCGAAGTGAATTCGAAAGCGGTGTTCGCCGCATACTCGCTGATTTCAAAAATCTCAAATTCTGCGACCACCTGATCTCCGACAGTTCCCAAAGCGTCTAAAACGAGATAGATTATGGGGATCAGTATCGCCCAAAGACTTTTTGTGTATTTAAAGTTTTTGTTGTCCTGGCGAAGAAGTCTCGCTTCATCGTCTTCTTTATACTCGACAATACTCAAAAAGAGAATACCGAACGTGATCAAGACTACGCCGACGATAGTAAACGCAAGTTCGTTAGCGCTCAATTCTTCTAATCCCGCGCAACCTAATATCACGCAGATAACGAACGCGAGCGAACCCGAAGAATTGCAGACGGGGGAGGAAATCGAAAGTTCGACGTAGCGAAGACCGACGTAGCCCACAACCATCGCCGCGAGATAAATGAACGCAACGGGCAAGTAACGGACAAAGTCCATAGCCACAAAGTCGGTATAAATCAAACTTCTCCACCACTCCGGCGGTGCGTCTTCCGCGGGGGCGGGGATAAAGCGGCTTACGATAATACATATGATCGCATGTACACCCATAATTAAACCGACAAAGAAAATAACTCTCCAATGGCTCGACTTATCCTTTTGATACGTCCCCATTTTTGAGAATAGATCCGAGCCGCTCCAGAAAAGTAGCGCAAGGCAGGCAAAAACGAAATACATAATAATCTCCTTTGTGTTTAATAACCGCGCAGGCTTGCCTTTTGAACGAAAGGCGTAATGATCGACAGGAACTCTTCCGCGGTTTTTTCCGGAACTTCGGAAAGATCGCCGGCGTCTAAACAGTTGTCGCCTTTTTTGAACTTTTGCATAAAGTACGCTTTCGCGCCCTTTATCCACTTTCCGATGTTTTCTATCACCGTTTTCCCGTGGTACTCTGAAATCAGCGTCGTCCTGAACTCGTACTCCGTTGCGCCTGACAGGAAAAAGTCGACGGTCTTTTCCACGTTTTTAAGCGGGAAACCGTCTATCCCTATCGCTTTACCGTACCCCGCCTTGTCGCTTTTAATATCCATCGCAAAGTAGTCCACAAGCCCGTTTTCCGATAGCGACTTTACCATCTCGGGATTAGTTCCGTTGGTGTCGAGTTTGACTTTGTAACCGATTTTTTTTATTTTCTCGATAAAGTCCGGCAAGTCTTTGTGCAAGGTCGGCTCGCCCCCGGTGATACAAACGCCATCTAAAATACCCTTTCTTTTAGTAATGTAGGAAAAGAACTCGTCCATAGGATATTCGGGAAGGGTGGAAAAGTCGGTAACAAGCGCGCCGTTATGACAGAACGGACAACGGAAGTTGCACGCGCCGGTAAACACGGTCGCGGCGACGCACCCGTCGTAATCCACGAGCGAAAGTTTTTCTAAACCGTATATTTTCATAATCTTAATTATAAACTGCCGATATTTTATTGTCAAATAAAATACCGTATGCTAAAATATAGAATATGAAAGCGGTAGTACAGAGAGTGAAAAACGCCGAGTTAAAAGTGGACGGCGAATCCATATCGAAGATAGAAAAAGGGCTCGTCGTGTTTTTAGGCGTAAAAAAGGGAGACGGGGCGGAAGAAATCGCCTACATGGTAAAAAAAATACCCTCCCTTCGTATATTCGAAGATGAAAACGGCAAAATAAATAGGTCCGTAAAAGACGTTAGCGGTGAGATACTTTTAGTGTCGCAGTTTACTCTGCTTGCTAACACTCAACACGGCAACCGTCCGGATTTTTTGGACGCGGAAGCACCGGACAGGGCAAAGGAGATCTACCTTAAAGTAGGAACTGACCTTGAAACCGCGGGCGTACCCGTAAAATACGGTGTTTTCGGCGCGGATATGCAGATAACGCAGCATAACGACGGACCGTTTACCGTGATACTGGAAAAATAAAAAAAGATGCGAAAATCGCATCTTTTTTAATGTAAGCGTAAAATCAGTCGACAAGATTTTCGTAAACCGTCCTGTAAACGCCGAGCGCCTTTTCGCTCCATTTTTTATAGATATCCTTGGCGGTCTGGCGGTTGGGTACGACGAGTTTAAGTTCTAAAACGGGTTGCGCGGGTTCTATTATCTTTAAGTAAACGGTGTAAGTTCCGTCCTTATTCATAAAGTAGTCGGCGACGCACTCCTGTTTTCTTTTGAACTTGGCGCGGTTATTTTTTATAAAGATCGAGATCTGTTCGCGCGTGGAAGCGGGGATAGAAACGAAGAAGTTCGCAAGGCAGATCCTGCCGTCGGGCGTAATGGTATAGAGCGGCTCGCCGGAATTGCCGATATTATAGATCCACCCGCACTCTAAAAGTTGACTCAAAACGGGTTGGCAGTCCATATAGGAAATCCAGTTGTTGGAAGAGCAGCACATATCGAGGATCGTGTTCTCGGAGAGCGGAACTTCCATCTTGTCGAAAACGAACAACAAAATCAGTTTGTTTAACGACGAATCGCCCTTAACTTGCATACAAAACTCCTATTTTAGTGAAATCATTATAACATAATTAAAAATAAAGTAAAGAGTTTGGCGAAAAAATTGTACTTTTTTGGCAAAAAAGTTTATTATAGCGCGCATTTATGTTATAATTACAGTGAATAAGTTTGTTCGGAGATATACTATGGGAAAAACCGAAGAATTAGAACTGTTTACCAAAACTTGCGACGATTTTTTGGACAGTAAATATATTTTAGCGGACGTAAAGATCGTGGGGGTATTAAAGTCGATCGCGGGTAGCGAAACGTTGCTTGCGCTCTTTAAAAACTGCCTTTCCGGGTTCGACTACGAAAAGGCGAAGAAAAAATACCTTGTTAAAAGCAAATATCTTTCGGGCGACAAGGGAGAATACGTTCTCCCCAGATCTTCGCGCGAACTTTTGGCGTTCACCTTTATGTTTTTATTAGACGTGGACGCAAAGCGGATAGATCTCGGCGAGTTTGTAAAGCGTTATTTTTATGAAGACGGCAGTTTTACTTTGGGCTACTCTGCGTTTTTAAATACGATGATAAAGCCCTTCCGCGACACCGTTAAGGCGATAACGGAGAGAATAATAGAAGGCAGAATTCAAGACCCCGTGGAAGCGTTTACCGAAGAAGAAGAGAGAAAGGAGCGGGAGGCGGAAGAAGAGAAAAAGCGCAAAAACGCCGAAAAGGAACTTCTTTCTAAAACATACGGGGAGAGTTTAAAATCGCTCCGCGAGATACTCCTTATAGATAGGCAGAAGATAGAAACCGCAAAAATAAGCGACGGAGAAAAGCGCGACCTTTCACTTATAGTAACGATGCTCGGCAACGTGTTGGAGAGCGGGGACAAGGAGTCGATAAACTACGCGTACGCGGCGTATAAATTCGCCGTCCGCACCAAGCGTTTTATGTTTTTCGGCAGGGTTAAAAAGACGCAAAAACTAATTGAGGACGTACTAAATGGAATTTGAAGAGAAGACGGTAAAAAAGAACACGCTGTACACGGGCAAGATCTTGAATTTAAGAAAGGACGACGTTTTACTCCCCAACGGGAAGTCGGCTGTGCGTGAAGTGATCGAGCATCACGGGGGCAGTTCTATTTTAGCGGAAAAGGACGGCAAGATACTGTTAGTCAGGCAGTTCCGCTATCCTTACGGGGAAGTGATATACGAGATCCCCGCGGGGAAACTAAACTTAGGTGAAGACGCAAGGGCGGCGGCTTTCCGCGAACTCGAAGAGGAGTGCGGATATAAGGCGGAGAAAATGGAAGAACTGTTTTCGGTCTATCCTTCGCCCGCTTACACGGAAGAAGTAATACGCATCTTTAAGGCGGAAGGCTTAAAGAAGACCGAAATGCATCTTGATGAAGACGAGTTTTTAGCACCCGTGTGGGTAGAAAAGGGCGAGTTAAAAGAGATGATAAAAAGCGGCGAGATCAAAGACGGAAAGACGCTTATCGCGCTATTATACGCGATAGGAGACATAAAAAAGGACTAAAAAGGTGAGACAAAAGTGAAAAGAGAAGACATCAGGAACGTCGCGATAATCGCGCACGTTGACCACGGCAAAACCACGCTTGTAAACGAAATGTTAAAGCAAGGCGGCATCTTCCGCGAAAATCAGGTCGTGTTGGACAGGGTAATGGACTCGGGCGATTTAGAGCGCGAAAGGGGGATAACGATCCTTGCGAAAAACACTTCGGTGTTTTATAAAGGCATAAAAATAAACGTAGTCGATACCCCCGGGCACGCCGACTTCGGCGGAGAAGTAGAACGCGTCTTAAAGATGGTAAACGGCGTTTTGGTCTTAGTCGACGCGTGCGAAGGACCTATGCCGCAGACGAGATTCGTAATGCAGAAGGCGTTGGAACTGAATCACAGACTCATAATCGTAGTAAACAAGATCGACCGACCGGACGCGAGACTTTCGGAAGTGCAGGATGAAATATTAGAACTTCTGTTCGACTTAAACGCGAATAACGACCAGATCGACAGTCCGATCATATTCTGTTCGGGGCGGAACGGCACGGCGACGACGAACGTAAACGAGCCGGGCAAGGATTTAACCCCGCTTTTCGAGGCGATAGTAAACCACTTCGAGCCGCAGGAAGTCGATGTGGACGCACCCTTTCAGATGCTTATTTCTTCCATCGACTATAACGATTACGTAGGTCGTATCGGCATCGGCAGGATCGAGCGCGGGAAAGCGAAGATCGGCGACGCGGTGGAGACGTGCAACTATAATATTAGCGGTAACGGAATAAAGGGGAAACTTATAAGCATATACGAGATACAGGGTTTAGAGCGCGTGCCGGTGGAGAGCGCGACCGCGGGCGATATCGTGTGTATAAGCGGATTAGAGAACGTTTCGATAGGCGACACGGTGTGTTCGCCCGAAAAAGTCGAACCCGTCCCGTTCGTAAAGATATCAGAGCCCACGGTCGAGATGACTTTCTCGGTCAACGACAGTCCGTTTGCGGGCAAAGAAGGCAAGTTCGTTACGACGAGGCATCTGCGCGACAGACTGTTCCGCGAAATGCTAAAAGACGTTTCGCTCCGCGTTGAAGAAACCGACTCCGCTGACTCTTACAGGGTGTGCGGAAGGGGTGAAATGCACCTTTCTATTTTAATTGAGACGATGAGAAGAGCGGGCTACGAGTTTCAGGTCGGCGCGCCGAAAGTACTCTATAAAGAAGAAGACGGGGTGTTAAAAGAGCCTATGGAACGTCTTGTCGTGGACGTGCCGGAAACGGTTACGGGCAGCGTATTTTCGGCTATGGGCACGCGGAAAGGCGAACTTTTGGAGATGCAGACGATAGGTAGCAGAATAAGGCTCGAATTCAAAGTTCCGGCGCGCGGTCTTTTCGGGTACAAGAGCCAGTTTTTGACCGACACCCGAGGCGAGGGCGTGTTTAACACGATATTCTACGGTTACGAAGAGTATAAGGGCGAGATCGAAAGGCGATCTACCGGCTCTCTCGTCGCGTTCGAAACGGGCGAGGCGGTAACGTACGGACTTTTCAACGCGCAGGGAAGGGGGCAACTCTTTATCGGCGCGGGAACGCAAGTGTATGAAGGCATGGTGGTCGGCGTGTCGCCGAAGAACGAAGACATTACGGTCAACGTATGCAAGAAAAAGCACTTGACCAACACCCGTGCGTCCGGATCTGACGACGCGTTGAGATTAGAAACGCCGAAAATAATGTCGCTCGAAGAGGCGATGGAGTTTATCGCGGACGACGAACTTTTGGAGATCACGCCGAAGAACATAAGAATAAGAAAGAAGACGCTTGACACCGAAACGCGCTTAAAGAGAAAAGCGCACGGCTTGGAGTAAACGGCTTAAAAAAAGTCGAAAGAAAAGACGGTACGCATACTCGTAAGTTCGTGTAAACATATATACACGTGCGCATATAAAGGAAAATCGTGAAAGGGGAAAGTATGAATATACTCGAAGTAAAAAACGTTTGTAAAAGATATCCGAAGTTTACTCTTTGCGACCTTTCGTTTTCGGTGGAAGCGGGATCGATCACGGGTTTCATCGGTCGGAACGGCGCGGGTAAGACGACGACGTTAAAGGGTATAATGGATCTGTTGTCATTTGACAGCGGCAGGGTTGAAGTTTTCGGACACGATTTTAAGGAAAACGAACTTGAAAACAGACAGCACATATCCTTCTCCCTTTCCGACTTAACGGTGTTTCCGCAGCAGAGAATAAAGAACCTTACCGCCGTTACCAAACGCTTTTATAAAGAGTGGAACGACGAAACGTACGAAAAACTCTGCAAACGATTCGATCTTGACGGAAACAAAAGGGTGAGCGAACTTTCGTCGGGCATGAAAGTAAAGTATAATTTAGCGATCGCGCTGTCGCACAACGCGAAACTGCTTATATTAGACGAACCGACGAGCGGATTAGACCCTATATCCCGTGACGAAGTGCTTGATATTTTCAAAATGCTCGTAAAAAGCGGCGACAGGGCGATCCTTTTTTCCACGCACATAACGAGCGACCTTGAAAAATGCGCGGATTCGATAGTATATATAAAGGACGGGAAACTCGTCGCAAGCGAAAAAAAGGACGAGTTTTTGGATACTTTTAGGCTTGTGTCGTGTAAAAACACGGATTTTCCCGCGTTGGAGCAAATCTATATATCCAAAAAGGAAGAGGACGGCGACGTTACCGCTCTTCTAAAAAAAGCCGACGCGCTTAAATTAGGCGGAGGATATAAAATCACCGTGCCCGACTTAGAGCAAGTCATGGTCTATTACGAAAGGGGGAAGGAAGATGAAGAACTTACTATATAAGGAACTGAAACTTTCCATGCACTACACGTGCTATATATTCCCGCTCCTGTTCGGTTTTTTGGCGATGCTCCCGAACTACCCCGCGTTCGTAGCCCCGCTGTATAGCGTCGTGTGCTATCCGATCCTGTTTTTAGGCGCGAATAAAGGTCAGACCACCAACGATCTTTTTTACACCTGCAATTTGCCGATAAGAAAGTGCGACGTAGTAAAGGCAAGGCTTTTGACCGTCTCTTTTCTGCACCTGATGAGTATCGTTTCCACCGCAATTTTTATGGCGGTCGGGCTTTTAGTTGAAGCAAAAATAACGGAAAACGGCGGAACTGTCGTAAACTTGGGGCTTGGCAGAGATAGTTTTCTCGCATTTTTCGGAGTAACGATCGTAGGGTACGCGCTCTCCGACCTTATCTTTATCCCGTGGTTTTATAAGACGGGAAAGAGCATAACCCTGCCTGCGCTTGTAACGATCTTTTTCTACGCGATCTATTCTGTCGTGTTTTGCCTTGTCTTTCCGAAATCTATCCCGAGTTTAGCGACCCTTTTGGACGTGTCTTCCGGCGGAAGTACCGGTCTTATCGTTCAGTTTTCTGTTTTGGTTTTTGCCATCGCGTTCTATTTGGCGATCAGGTTTTTAGTCTACCGCATTTCCGCAAGAGAACTTGAAAAGATAGATTTTTAGTAGCAAAAAAACAAACTGCGCTGATCGTTGTTGATAACTGAATAAAAAAATTACGGCTCGAAACGAAAAATTTTCGTTTCGAGCCTTTTTTTGTTCTAAAAAACGCGGGGGAAGGTGTGGAAAATAACAAAAAATGATAAAAAAGAGCAAAAAAGCCCCCCGAAACCCAAAAAAAGTGCGAAAAAGGTCGAAAAACTTTAAAAAATGGCACAAAAACGCTTGACTTTTCTTCTGGGGGGGGGGGGAAAACTGGTTTTGTCAGAAATGTGGATACCTCTGTTTTTTTCAATATTTT
>CAMPBJ010000017.1 GCA_946637575.1 uncultured Clostridia bacterium
ACTTATGGGCGCGCCGTTTGTCAAAGACAAGGCGATAGAAAAGAAAAAGGACGTTAAAGACCGTATCTACAAAAAATACATAGACGTAGAAGAAGACGAAAACGGCGCGATGAAGTCCATTGCTTTTAAGAACACCGAAAAATTCAACTTTGCGTTCGATCTTGTAGACGCGCTTGCCGAAAGAGAACCGAATAAACTTGCAATGCTCTACGTCGGAAAGGACGGAAAAGAGGAAAGAAGGTTCACGTTTAACGACATAAAGCGCGAATCGAACAGGTGCGCCAACTATTTTAAGTCGATCGGCATAAAAAGGGGCGACAGAGTTATGCTCGTTCTAAAACGCCACTATCAGTTCTGGTTTGCGATGATGGGCTTAAACAAGATCGGCGCGATCGCGATCCTTGCGACGAATCAATTACAGGAGCACGACTTTTTATATAGGTTTGAAACCGCGGGCGTTTCCGCGATACTCTGCACGGCGGACGGAATTACCGCGGAGCAGGTCGATATTGCGGACAAGGAGTACGGAGAACCGCTTACGAAGATCATCGTCAACGGCACGAGAGACGGCTGGCGTCCGTTCAACGAAGAGTACAAGGTTTACAGCACCCACTACGAAAAGGGCGAAGATTACCCTTGCGGCGACGACATAATGCTTATGTTCTTTACTTCGGGAACTTCCGGCTATCCCAAGATCGCGGCGCATAACTATAAATATCCTTTGGGGCATTTCGTAACCGCAAAGTACTGGCACTCCGTCGATCCGGACGGGCTGCACTTTACGATTTCCGATACCGGCTGGGCAAAGTCAATGTGGGGTAAACTTTACGGTCAATGGCTGTGCGAGGCGGCGGTTTTCGTTTACGATTTCGACAGGTTCGACGCGTCCACCATACTTCCCATGTTCAAAAAGTACGGCATAACGACTTTCTGCGCTCCGCCGACGATGCTGCGTATGATGATAAAGGAAGACATTTCGTTATACGATTTCTCGTCCGTAAAGCATATGACGACCGCGGGCGAGGCGTTAAACCCCGAAGTTTACCGTCAGTTCGAGAAACTCACCGGACTTCAGATACACGAAGGGTTCGGGCAGAGCGAAAGCACGGTAATTCTCGGCAACCTTATCGGCTATCCGCACAAGGTCGGCTCGATGGGTAAGGCTTGCACGCAATATAAGGTCAAACTTTTGGACGCGAACGGCAAAGAAGTCGAAGTCGGCGAAGTCGGCGAAATATGTATCGACGTCAGTTCCGGCGCGCCGTGCGGACTGTTTATGGGCTACTATAACGACAAGGAAAAGACGGACGAAGTCTGGCACGACGGATACTATCATACAGGCGACAACGCCTGGAAGGACGAGGACGGATATTTTTGGTACGTCGGACGCGTGGACGACGTTATCAAATCTTCGGGCTACCGCATAGGGCCGTTCGAGATCGAGAGCGTTATTATGGAACTCCCTTACGTTTTGGAGTGCGGCGTTTCGCCCGCGCCCGACGAGGTTAGAGGACAGGTCGTTAAGGCAAGCATCGTTTTAGTCAAGGGAACGGAAGGCACGGAGGAACTTAAAAAAGAGATACAGAACTACGTAAAAAGAAAGACCGCGCCGTACAAGTACCCGCGTATCGTCGTCTTCCGCGACGAATTGCCCAAGACAACTTCGGGTAAGATCATAAGAAGTAAGTTATAATTACTATCATATAAAAACGAGCGCCCCCGTAGGAAACCTACGGGGGCGCGCTTTCATTTTTTTTATTTTTGTTTCTTTTTCTTATTCTTCTTTAATTTTTCGTCCGCTTTTTCTTTGGCTTTTTTGATGAACTCGAACTCGTCTTTTTCCTTCGGCGGTTCGATCTTAAATTCGGGTGCGTTTCGTTTCGGGGTATCGTTCTTATACGGCATAATTACGTCGTCCGTGCGAAGTCTCACTTCTGTCTGGGCGAACGGTACGGATACGCCCTGTTTTTTGAATTCGTTAAAGACGGTCTCCAAAACGTAATAGTAAACGTCCCAGTAGTCGGAGGAAAGACACCAGCAGTTTGCAAAGAAGTCGATACTGCTCGCGTTTAAGGTTTTTAACTTGCAGAAGGGGGCGGGATCGGTCGCGACCTTATCGCAGGAGAGCATAACGTCCGTAACGATCTTTTTTACCTTTTCCACGTCAGTTTCGTATGCGACGGAAAACGTAAAATCCACTCTTCTCGAACCTTCGATACCGAAGTTGTACAGCGAATTTTTTGTCAAGGTGTTGTTCGGAATAAACACGCGCTTTCCGTCCGGCGTCTTTAAGGTCGTGAAAAGGAAGTTGATGTCCTGCACCGTTCCTTCCGTGCCGTTTACGGATATGTAGTCGCCCTTTCTTATCATCTTGGAACTGACGACGATAATGCCGTTTGCAAGGTTCGAGATGTTATCTTGTAGCGCCATACCGACGGCAAGAAGGGCGGCGGACAGGGCGGTTATGATCCCCGAGATCTGAACACCGATTATCGAAAGCAGAATAAGAGTGAGAATAAGATAGAGAACGTAGCGCAGTATGTTTATGATAAACGACTGCGCTATTTTTTCCATTTTACCCCTTGCCATGCCCCGTTTAAGAATCGTGATAAACAGTTTAATGAAGAGTATCCCGAATATTAAGACGAGAAAGAAAAAGATGATATTCCAGTACTGCGTCGTAAAAAAAGTAACTATATCGTTCCAGAGTTTGGAAAAAGAAAAACCCTCTGTTGCCGTGCTTTCGGCGGTCGCGTCCAAAATCATAATTTTCACTCCTTTTTTAGTATTTTATCATAAAGCGATCGTTTTGTAAATAATCTTTTACCGGTAATTAAAGTGCTAAAACCAAAGAAAAAGGCATAAAGTAAATAGAGACACGTGCGGTAAAATCCGCCGAAATCTTTTCTTTTCCGATAAAAAAAGACAAATTATTTATTTTAAGGTAAGTATAATGAGAATTACGATAGTTTCCGCAAGAAAGATCGTCGCGATCGTTTTAAGCCTTGCGCTAGTCTCTGGGCTTTTTCTTGCGGTACGTTTTTCGGGCGCGAGCGACGTGATAAGCGGAAACGTGGAAAGAAAACTCCCTATATACCGTGTTAAGACCGACGAAAAGAAGATAGCGATATCTTTCGACTGCGCGTGGGGTACGGACTACACGGATACGCTTTTATCCGTGATGGAGAAAGAAAACGTAAAAAGCACCTTTTTTATGGTGGAGTTCTGGACGGTAAAGCACGGGGATTACGTGAAGAAAATCGTTGAACACGGGCACGAGATCGGAACGCACAGCAAAACGCACCCCGAAATGAGTAAACTCGATAGATCAGCGATCGAAAGCGAACTTAAAAGTTCTTCCCTTGCGATAGAGAACATCACGGGCAAAAAGGTGGAACTGTTCCGCGCGCCCTTCGGGGACTACGACGATCTTCTTATCGAAACGGCAAAGGATTTGGGGCTTTTCACTATTCAATGGGACGTGGACTCTTTGGACTGGAAAGACCTTTCCGCAAGCGAGATAACCGAACGGGTTGTAAAAAACGCGAAGGAAGGCTCGATCGTGCTGTTTCATAACCAAGGGAAACACACGGCGGAGGCCTTGCCGGGAATAATAGCGAAGTTAAAGGATAAGGGTTTTACTTTTGTAAGTATCGGGGAACTTATTTACAGGGATAACTACAAAATACTGCCGAACGGCGAACAAATAAAACTATAAAAAACCACGGAGATAAACGATGAACGGAACATTAGAGAACAACAGGGTGTTTATAAGCGGTGAGATAGTGAGCGACGCGACCTTTTCTCACGAAGTGTACGGCGAAGGCTTTTACGAGATGACGGTGGCTGTAAAAAGGCTTTCCGGAAGTTTAGACGAATTGCCGGTAACGGTGTCCGAAAGACTTATCGAGGAGAACAAATTGAAACGCGGAGCGACGCTTTCGGCGTTCGGACAGTTCAGAAGTTACAATAAGCTCATGGACGGCAAAAGCAAACTTATGCTTACCGTGTTTATAAAAGAGATCGTTTTAGAGCAGGAAGTAAAAAATCCTAACTCGATAGTTTTAATAGGGCATATCTGCAAGCCCCCGATATACAGGACTACGCCTTTTAACAGGGAGATAGCGGACGTACTTATCGCGGTAAATAGGTCTTACAACAAGTCCGACTACATACCGTGCATCGCGTGGGGAAGAAACGCGAGATTTTCCAAAAGTTTATCCGTCGGCGACAAGATCGCGATATCCGGCAGGATTCAGAGCAGGGAATATCAAAAGAAGATCTCCGAGACCGAAGTAAAGACTCTTACCGCGTACGAAGTTAGCATATCGAAACTTTCCGCGGGAGAGAGCGCGGAAGAGTTCGACGTAAACTCGGAGTTCGGATACGAACTTTTCCCCGAGAGAGACTTAGAGAATTATGCGGTAATTACTATTGACAAGTAAAACGCAAAAGTGATAGAATAAGGCATAGTAAGGAGTTACTATGCTTTTATTTTACGTTCGTCACGGAAAGCCGATCTACGATCCGGATTCGCTGACAGAACTCGGCAAAAAACAGGCGGAAGCGCTTTCGGAGAGATTTGCGATCTACGGGCTGGACAGAATATATTCATCGACAAGCACGCGCGCAATGGAGACCGCGCGCCCTACCGCAAAAAGGCTGAACCTACCCATAAACGAACTGCCCTGGTGCCACGAGGCGCTGGTTGCTCGCGAATTTAACCCGTATAAAGAGGGGACGGGGTGGACTTGGTGCTTTTCCGACGTCCCGTCGGTAAAACTGTTCCGCAGCGAAGAGATAAAAAATATGGGGTACAAGTGGTACGATCACCCCGCGTTCTCCGATCTTTTGTATAAGGAGGGCGTACTCCGCGTGGATAGGGAGGCGGACGCGTTTTTGGAGAGTTTAGGGTACACGCACGATAGAAAAGAAAGGGTGTACCGTAAGAACGGCAAGCCCGTGTTAGACAGAGTCGCGCTGTTTGCCCATCAGGGCTTTTCGATGGCGTTTTTAAGCAGTATCCTCGATATTCCGTATCCCGAATACTGCACCCGTTTCGACCTTGGTTGGTCGTCGGTTACCGTTATCGACTTTCACGAGTGGGGCGATATCGTCGTTCCGCGGTTTTTGGAAGTCGCGAACGATTCGCATATCTATAAAAGCGGACTTCCGCTTTCTTATAACGAAGAATACTTTTTTTAAGGTGCACTATGGAACTTGATATTTTCCCCAAAGTTTACCCCGTCGGAAAGAACAGAAAAATAACTATCGAAACGGACGGCGCGAAAGATGTGAAAGTGAGAATCCAGGGCATGGAGGCTTACACCGTTCCGCATAAGACTTTTAAGATAAACGAAGACGACCGCTATCCGTTTTTAAGGGCAAAAAAAGAAAACGGGGCGTCTTTTTCCGTTTCCTGCGATCTTTTGTCCGAACAGAAGTACCGCGTTACCGTAGTCGCGGACGGGGAAGAGTACTCTTTCGATATCTACGCGCTGAATAAAGATCTTTATTTCCTAAAAGGATTAAAAGGGGACACGCACCTTCACACGAATATGTCCGACGGAGAGGGCACGCCGTTTACCGTCGGCATAAACTACAGAAGGAAGGGTTACGACTTTATCGCGATAACCGATCATCATAAATTAAAGCCGTCGCTTATCGCGCAGGAAGAGTTCTCCGCTTTGACGAAAGACTTTTTCGTCTTCCGCGGCGAAGAGGTGCATAATCATAGTATGGGGTACTTCCACGTCATAAACTTTAACGGGGAAAAGAGCGTCAACGATATTATCGACGGCACGCCCGAAGTTTTTGAAAAAGAAGTCGGAAAAATCGAAAAAAGTCTTGACGCGCCGAATTGTACGAACAAAAGGGCGCTTGCGTACAGGATCTTTATATCCGAAAAAATAAGGGAGTTCGGCGGCGTTTCCGTTTTGGCGCATCCTTTCTGGGACGCGTACGGCGAGTATAACGCCGAGACCGAAGACGTAAAGTACTTGCTTAAAGGCGGATATTTCGACGCGGTGGAAGTCTTTGCCGGCAACGACCATAACTTTAACGGAGATAATCTTATGTCGGCGCTTTTTAGCGACTTAAAGGCGGAGGGCGTTAAAGTCGGGTTTGTCGGTTGCGCGGACGCGCACTCCGAAACGGACGCTTCGCTTTTTAACAAGGTGTTTACAGTTGCGTTCGCAAAGGATTTTTCGGACGTTCCGAACGCCATAAAGGAGGGAAGGACGGTCGCGGTGCAGTATAGGGGAGAAGGCGACTTTTGGGTTTTTGGGAGTTTCAGGCTCGTTAAATACGCAAGGTTTTTACTTTCGGAATATTTTACAAGGTACGAAAAACTCTGTGTTAAACACGCGGACGCGCTCCTTTTAAAAGATAAAGAACAGATTTCGGTTGCGGAAGATAAGATCAGAGAGTTTAAAAAGCGGTTTTTTGCATAAAAAAATGGATCAACAGATCAAAAGCGAAAAAAAGGGGCAGGCTTTCCTTATATTCCTTTGCTGGCTCGTGTACACCGTCTCATATTTGGGGCGGTACAGTTATAATGCGAATATCCTTTCGGTAATGGACGAATACGGGGTGGATCGCGCCGCAGCAGGGCTTGTCGGCACTTTCTTTTTTTTCTCCTACGGAATAGGTCAGATAGTAAACGGGATTTTCTGTAAAAAATACGAAAAACAGAAAGTTCTTACCTTTGCTTTGCTTGTCGCGGCGGTGCTTAACCTTACCGTGTTCTTCGGCGTCGATTTTGCGGTGATAAAGTATCTTTGGCTTATTAACGGCGCGGTGCAGTCAGTACTTTGGTCGTCGCTCATCTCCGTTTTAGGCGAGTATTTGGAGGACGGCAACATTAAAAAATCCGTACTCGTAATGAGTACGTGCGTCGTCTCCGGGATCGCGCTCTCGTACGGACTAAGTTCGCTTTTTACCCTTATCGGCGACTATAAACTGTCCTTTCTTTTAGGCGCGGTTTCGATCTTTCTTGTCGCGATCATATGGTTTATTTCTTTCGGAAGATATAAGAAGAACACGCAAAAATACGTTCCGAAAATCGCCGCGCCGACGATCGAAAAGGAAAGCAACGCCAAGGGAAAGGCGGTCAAAGGCGGCGTTATCGCGCTTATATGCGTACTCTGCGTATTCGCGGTGTTCGACAACTTCGTTAAAGACGGGCTTCAAACCTGGGTGCCCGATATTTTGAAGAGCAAATTCGATCTGGACAATTCGCTTTCGACTATCCTTACGATCCTGCTTCCCGTATTCGGGATATTCGGCACGGCGGTGTGCGTGTTTGCCCAAAAGAAAGTTAAAAACCCGATACTTTTAAACGCCCTTTTCTTCGGGATCATCGCCGTTCTGATCGCGGTACTGATGCTCGTTTTGGACTCGTCGTTACTTATCTTGTCGGTAATACTTCTTGCCGTTATTTACCTCTTTGCTACGGGCATAAACAACGTTTTAACGAGCGTTGCGCCGCTGTATTTAAGGAACGAGATAGACGCGGGCTTTTCTTCCGGGATCATAAACGGTTTCTGCTATGCGGGAAGCACGGTCTCCGCTTTTGGTCTTGGGCTTGTCGCCGATAACGGCGGGTGGAACGTGGTCTTTATCCTTATTTTAGCGGTCAGTATATTCGCCGTTTTAATCGGGGGCATATCATACTTTATTCTTGGCAATCGACAGAGCAATACGAACTTCGAGTAATACTATTGAACTATAAAAAGAAAGGGTGGCGACGCTAAAAGCGTCGCCACCCTTTTAATTTTTTTATTTTAACGTTATTTTTGTTTTTTCCTTAAAAGAAAGTAAGTCGCAGTTCCCGCAAGCACACCCGCGACCGCGACGCAGATAAGTATGTTTCTTATCGCGATATTCGACGGGTTTTTGATCCTGTCTTCGGGAACGTAGCCTATGATCTTTTCTCCGTTTAATTCGACGACGATCCTGACCACGCCGTTATTTTCGGAGTACACGCGAACGGGGGTGTTGTTTTCAACTTCGGCAAGTATTTCCGTAAGTAGTTCGTCCGCATAGACTGCAGTTTTAGAAAGCGTTCTCGTCTTGAATTCTTTAAGCGACTGCTTCTCGCTTAAAACTTCCGCCGTGAACGCCGTGGGAACGTAGCCGTAAACCGTTCCGTTCTCCGAACTAAATGCGCAGTAATAGTAATCCCTTCCGTTAAACGTAAATTTCGACGTGCCGTCGGTAGAAAGAATATCCCCGCGTTTTAAGTAGTAATCGGATTCGCCCGAAACCAGTTTGTTGCTTTCGCTCTTCGTCAAAATCGGAACGGCGTACAAATGAACGCTCGTCGTAACGAGAAGACTGTTCGGCGAAGAAAGTTTTTCGGGGGATACGGCGACGGCGTCCGCAAGGCTTACTAGAGAGATTCCGTTTACGCCCGCTATCGCGATAAAAGTTCCGTCGTCCAAATTGATTTTATCTATCGCAACGTATTCCGCTTCTCTTTCGGAAAAACTCGTAAACTTAAAGTTTTCGCCCGAAAAATCCACCGCGTACACGCTTGCGCCGTCGTTTACGGTGATAAGTTCCACGTCGGATAGAGCGATCGCCGAATCCTTCGCGTTGAAGTTTTCGGGAACTGACAGGGAAGTTATCGCGCGGTTAGTTAAACTCTCGGTGCGGTAAACCGCCTTTCCGGAACTTCCGACAAAGTAAACGCGTTCATCCTCGAATCCCAAAGAGAACGAAACGATCTCTTCGCCGTATTCTGTCTCCGCAGTAAACGTGCCGTCCGAAATAACGCCGAATCTTTTGTCCTTTATCGCAAAACGCCTTCCCAAAAGGTCGGTTTTAAGTTCTCTTGCCAGATCCGTTTTCGCGGTTATGATGTTGCCGAAAACGTCAACGGCGATCACTTCGTCCTGCCCGACGTTTTCCCTTGCGAGCGCAAGGTTGTTTCTCTCGGTCTCCGACAGTTTATATATCACCGTTTCGGTAAGGATATAATAGTTTCCGTCGGAGTAGGCAAGGTCATTAATTCCGCTCACCGTGTCCGCGGCAAAAAGCGGTTCGCCGTCAAAGTTTACGAGCGTAACCGTTTTGTTTTCGGAAACCAGCATCGTACCGTTTCCGAGAGCGAACTTTTCGGGCGCGTTCCCGACGAAAAGATTTGTAAATTCCCCATAGGAATACGGATCGATTTCGCCGTCGTCTGTAAATAGCGTTATCTTAAAATCGTCCGCCACCGCGATAAAGTCCATATATTTTTCAACGTCCGAAACGTTTTCGGATATACGGTTAAACGCGGTCTTGCCGTCGGCTATCGCGTATCCCGTGAACAGAAGTTTACCGTCTTCGGAGACCGAAAACTCCTGCACCGTTCCGACCGAGTCGGAAACAAAAAGGTTGCCGTTCGGGGCTACGCATATTCCGGTGGGGGAGAATAAGTTCCCCAGATCGTATTTTGAATAGTCTTTGTACAACCTATCGTCCACGGAAAGTTTAACCGGTTCGGACTCTTCGACCGTTGTGTCCACGAAGTACACGCCGTTATCCCGCCCCAAGTAGTAGACTCCTTTATCCGTCGCCGCCATGTCCGCACTTCTTTCGCTTAACGCGATCGCGCTTGCGATCACCTTTTCCGTGCCGTCGAGCGTGTGGACTTTTAAGGTATTTTCGGAACTTAAATAATAAAACTCGTTTTTGCCGTTTACCGCGACGGGTGAATTGAGCGCGGAAGCGAGCGTTTCACCTACGATCGACGCGTTTATGCCGTCTAACGTGTAAGTTTTAACGAGCATCTCCGAACAGACGATAAGATATTTCCCGTTGTAATCGAAGTTGAGTCCGAAGGGCTTGCCTTCTTCGTCCTTTAAAAACTCGTCTTTTAAAACGTCGCCGTCAAAGTACAGCCTGTAAATACTTCCTTCCTGAACGAACAAAAACTCGTCTTTCCCGAAACACTTGACTTGCCCTAACGTTTTAGAACTCGTAAACTCCGCTTTCTTTTCGCCGGTAAGGTTATCGAAAACGGTTATCTTTCTGCTGTCTTCGTTTACCGCCGTGTACTTTTCGCCCCGACAAACCCTTTGCGGGTTATAAAGCGCGGTAAGTTCCGCGGGGGATAAGGCAAAGATTTTTTCGTACGTAAAACCGTCGCTCGCGAAAGCGACTTTTGAGTTGAATAACAAAAGTCCGGATAGCGCGACCGACAAAAACAAGAATATTATCGTAATCCTTTTTAAAAGATTATATTTCATATCAGTACATATTCTATCACAATTATTCGATTTTGTCATTACGAATTTTAAAACATTTAAAATCTTTTTAAAAAAATTAAATATATGACAGGTTCTGTCAACGTGCGGTTATACGCTCTACTAAAATCATACAGGCGGTGTCGCCGCATTCAAGTCTGAAATCTTTGCGCAAGATTATACCCTCTGCTTATCTTTCGTCAATGGTTTTATGACGGCAAAAAACGAATTTTGTACAAAAATAAATAATTTTGTACAAAAATGTCAGTTTTGCATTGACTTGTCGGAACTATGCGCGTATAATCGTGGTGTTTTATGATTTTTGTGTGGAGGGATTTATGAACAAAATTTATTCTGATTCGGTTTTGTATGCATATTCGGTGCTTGAAAACCTTATCGACCAGTACGACGGAACGATAATGAAAAAGGCTCTCGGCTCTATCGACGATTACTCGCCCGCGATAGTTCAGTGCGAAGCGATCATACGTTTATCGTACCAAAAACAACTTATCATCGATCTTTACCTAAAAGTCGAAGAGATCCTGAAAAAATTCGACGAGTCGGAGATGATGCACTTCGAGTATAAGTACTTTAAAAGAAAACCGAGATCGTTTTTTACGGGGTTCGACGCGACGAGCAGAAAGTATTTCAGAAAACAGGTGTCGCTTTCCAAAAGGTTTTCGGACCTTCTTGAAAAGAGCGGAATAACGGACGAAGTTTTTGAAAAAGACTACCTTCTTATCGATTTTTTCAAAGATCTTACCGAAAGGGTAAAGGAAAAGGAGGAAAAAAGCATAAAAAATACCGCGAAGAAAAAAGCGGCTTAAAAATCACTCGCTCTCGCTCTCTTCGTAAAAGGGCGGCTTGTCTTTCGGCTTTTTTATAAGCGACACGATAAGTCCGACAACGCCCGCAAGCGAAAGCGCGCCGATAATGACGATCCTTAAAATAAAGACGGCGTTGCTTTCGCTTTGGGGCTTTTTATCACTATTCTCTTCGGGTTTTTCGGGAGTCTTGATAAAAGTCAGCGGATTCGGGTGGTTTTCTATCGAAAACGGCATAACGTCGCTTTCCTTTACGTAGCCTATGTGGTTATTGTAGGAGACGTAGTAAATGGTTTCGTTTCCGAAGGTCGCCCGCCCTAAAAACTTCATCGTGCGGCCGGCAAAGGCGTAAAGCGTCGGAGAGGTAAGGCTTGCGTCTTCGTACAAAACGGCGTTTTTAGACGTTTCGAGCAGGACCTTTGGGTATGGGTTT
>CAMPBJ010000018.1 GCA_946637575.1 uncultured Clostridia bacterium
AATATCGAGAAACTTAAAACTTATGGCAAAGGAATTGAACGTCCCGGTGCTTGCCCTATCCCAACTCTCCCGCGCGGTCGAAACGAGAAAAGGCCGTCCGCAACTTTCGGATTTAAGGGAGTCGGGATCGCTTGAACAGGACGCGGATATCGTTATGTTTATCCACCGCCCGGACAAGGGCGCGAAAGCCGAAGAGATGGTGAAGAATAACATCAGAGAGAACGTCGCGGAGATACTTATCGAAAAGCACAGAAACGGACCTACGGGCATGGTGCCCTTATACTTTAAGGGCGAGTGCACGAAGTTCGTCAATATTACAGAAGACGGTGTACCCGAAGGCGGAGTCGCGCCCGTTAGCGCGCCCGTAAAACTCGAAGGTGTGGAGGAATTGCCGTCCGACGCCGTAGAATCGGGAGATGATATTTTTTAATGATTACAGAAATTTGCCGCATCACCGAAGAGAGCCTAAAAAAAGCGAAAGAGATTCTTTTTAACCACGGGCTTATCGGTATGCCGACCGAAACGGTGTACGGACTTGCGGCTGTGGGAACAGATCCCGAAGCCGTAAAGAAGATATACGAGGTCAAGGGTAGACCTTCGGACAATCCGCTTATCGCGCATATCCATAAGGGTTACGATATCGAAAAACTTGTGTACGTCGAGCAGGATTACGTCAGGCTCCTTAAAGAAAAGTTTATGCCCGGACCTTTGACGATGGTATTTAAAAGCCGCGGGGTTATTTGCCCCGAAGCCGTTTGCGGCGGGGAAACGCTTGCCGTACGCATGCCCTCGCACGAAGGGTGCGCAAGGCTTTTAGAGTACGTAAACGTGCCGCTTGTCGCCCCTTCCGCCAACATTTCAAAACATACGAGTCCGGTTACCGCCGAACACGTGTTCGCGGACTTAAACGGCAAAATACCCCTGATCCTTGACGGCGGAAGATGTCTTGCCGGGATAGAAAGCACGGTTTTAGACGTTACGGGCAGCGTTCCGCGTATTCTCCGCGCCGGCGTTATCACCAAAGAGATGATAGAAGATCTTGTCGGCGGGTGCGAGATCGCGGAGCATAAAGAAGGGGATAAGGTTAGATCCCCGGGCGTAAAGTACCGCCATTACCGTCCGAAGTGCGACGCGGTGTTATATTCCGAAACCGAAGTCGGTAAAGCGGAAGAAAGATATTATAAAGAGACCGCGGACGGGCGGAGAGCGTTTATAATGGCGGAAAGTAAGATCTGCGCCGCTCTTCGCGAACGCGGGGTTAAAAATTTGCTCGATCTCGGCGCGACGGGTGAAGAGATAGCGCACAACCTTTACGAAAAACTTCTCGAAGGCGAAAGAAAAGCGGATATCATAATCGCGATCGATCTCGGGCGAACGGACGGCGTGTTTTTAGGCGTGGAAAACAGGTTAAGGAAGTCTTGCGGATGAAAAACAAGAAAATAATCTTCGTATGCACGGGTAACACCTGCCGTAGTCCTATGGCGGAAGTTATTCTTAAAAACAAGATAAAACTTGCGGGGATCGAGGGCGTTAAAGTAACTTCCGCGGGGATCATGGCAACCCCCGGCGCGCCTATGTCCGAAAATTCGAGGATCGCGCTTAAAGAACTCGGGTATAAAGTCCGCGCTTTTAAGTCCAAACAGCTTACCGAAGAAATGGCAAAAAAAGCGGATCTTATTATCTGCATGACGGACGAGCATAAGTTATGCCTTTCGGGACTTAAAAACGTGGTTACGGTAAAGGAGATCTCGGGCGTACCGAACGTGCCTGATCCTTACGGACAGGGGCTTTCGGCATATATAAAAACGTCGCACGTTTTAGAGGACGCGTGCAACGCGATAATAAGTAAATTAACGGAGTAGGTGATTAAAATGAAAATTGCAGTAGGATCAGATCACGGCGGATTTAAGTTAAAACCCGTGGTGATAGAAACGATCGAAAAACTCGGCGCAGAGTGTTACGACTTCGGCTGTTACGACGGCTCTTCGGTAGATTACGTCGATTACGCAAAGAAGGTTGCGGACGCCGTTTTAAGCGGAGAATACGATTTGGGTATTCTGATCTGCGGAACGGGGATCGGCATGTCGATCGCCGCGAACAAATTTAAGGGGATAAGATGCGCCCATTGCGAAGACGTTTACTCCGCGAAGATGACGCGCCTTCATAACGACGCGAATATTCTTGCGATAGGAGAGCGGGTTACCGGTGCGGGGCTTGCCGAAGAGATAGTCAAAGCGTTTATAGAAACGCCGTTTTCAAAAGATGAAAGACATATCAAAAGGATAGAAAAAATTCGCGAGATAGAAGACGAAAATTTCAAATAAAGGGGAACGAAATGAAAAAGATAAAGAAAGCGGTCGTAACGGCTGCAGGCTTAGGCACGAGATTTTTACCGATAACGAAAGTCGTTCCGAAACCCATGCTTCCGGTTTTGGACAAGCCGACGATCCAGTACATATTAGAAGAACTCGACGCAGTGGATATAAATGACGTCGCGATCGTCGTAAGCCCTAGAACGGATATCGTTAAAAAGCACTTCTCTCCCGCACCCGAGCTAGAAAAGAGATTATTAGAGGACGGGAAGGAAAAACTTTATAAACTTGCGACCGAGATGAACAGGTTCAATATAACCTTTATAGAGCAGAAAGTTCCGAACGGACTTGCCGGCGCGATGCTCTGCGCGGAAGAGTTTGTAGGCGACGAACCTTTCCTGCTTTTGCTCGGCGACGAACTCTTATACGCCGAAAAAGGCGAAAAGCCTTGTTTAAGAAGTCTTTTGGAAACTTACGAAAAGACGGGGAAGACCACTCTTTCCGCACTTTCGGTGTTCGGCGATGACGTGTCGAAGTACGGCAACATGGGCGTGGAAAGCGAAAAGGACGGGGTTATCAACGTAAACAGGATCGTTGAAAAACCGCCGCTTACCGACGCGCTTTCTAACTACGCCATAATCGGGCGTTACGCGATAGGCGGCGAAGTTTTGGGGATACTTAAAACCTTAAAACCGAGAAACAACGAGATCTTCCTTACCGACGCGTTCGATATTTTAGCGGGAAAAGGCGAACTCGTTGCGACGGAGTTCGAGGGGAAACGTTTCGACGTCGGCGACAAAGCCGGGTACGTAAAAGCGAACGTCGAATTCGCGTTAAAAAGCGAAGAAACGAGAGAAGAGATCAAAGAATACATAAAGGCGATCGCGGAAAAACTCTGATATGTACGAAAAGATATGTAAAAACTGCGGAACGCGACTTTCGGACTACTTAAACACGGGGTACTTGGGCTGCCCCGAATGCTATAAGGCGTTTAGCGAAGAGATCGCGTATTCGCTTAAAAGAATACAGGGGAGTACCGAAAACAAGGGGAAGCGCCCGTTTGAAAGTTCTGTCGACAAAGAACTTTTAGACGAGTACAAAAGACTGCTTTCCGAGCGGGAGGACGCAGGACTTTTGCGCGACTTCGACAAAATGGCAAAACTCTCTTCCGAGATAGCCGACCTTTCGCGCGAACTCAAAAAAAGGGGGCTTATATAAAATGGGAACTTTCAGCCCCGATCTCGTTTCGGGAATAATAATCCGTTCCCGCGTTCGCCTTGCGAGAAACCTTCGCGATTATCCGTTTAAGGTAAAAAACGACGCGGACGCGCACGAGATAGTAAAAAAAGTAAACCGCGCCTTAGTTAAAGCCGGAACTTTCAATCTTTATTTTATTTCTAACCTTTCGGGACTTAAACTTGAGGCGATGAAGGAAAAGTACCTGATAAGCCAGAACCTTATCGACAACGGTGAGTTCGGCGCGGTGCTTATAAATTCGGACGAGAGCGTTTCCGTTATGGTGCACGAAGAAGACGTTATCAGAGAACAATGTTTTATGAAAGGACTTCGCCTGTCCGAAGCATATAAACGGCTCACACAGATCGACGACGAACTTGCAAAAAACCTCGATATTGCCTATTCGGAGCGTTTCGGTTACCTTACCGCCTGCACGACCAACGTCGGAACGGGACTCCGCGCGTCGGTAATGCTGTTTTTACCTGCGCTTACCCTTTCGGGGAAAATAAAGCGGATAGCGGGCGAGATCGCGGAGTACGGGCTTACCGTTCGCGGCGCGTACGGCGAGGGCAGTACCGCGGAAGGGTACGCTTACCAGATAAGCAACGAAGTAACTCTCGGCGTTTCGGAGTACGAGATAATAAAGAGAGTGGAAGACGCGGTGTCGTCTATCTGCGAGCTTGAAAGAAGCGAGACCGCGCGCATTTTCGGAAAAAACGAACTTAAAACGATGGACAGGGTAAAAAAAGCCTTCGGCGTTTTGACCAACGCCGTTTTGCTTCCGTATAACGAGTTTTTAACGCATATAAGCGAAGTAAAACTCGGCGCGAATCTGGGGCTTATCGACTTTAAGGACGTGGGGGAGATAGACGATCTTATCGTAAACGTACGCCCCGCTATACTTTGCGAACAGTACGGGAAAAGATTATCCGAAACGGACAGGGATCTGCTCCGTGCGGAAATAGTCGGAAAAAAACTTTTGAAAATAAAGGAGAACTGATATGTATTACGAATCATTTTCAAAAAACGTGAATCAGGTTGTAGAAGTCGCTACCGCGCTTGCAAAGCGGTTCGGCACGAGATATATAGGTAGCGAACACATTTTATTCGGACTTTTAAACGTTACGGACGGGCGTGCCGCCGCCATCCTTCGCGAAGCGGGGGTAAGTAACGACAGATATCTTTACTACTTTGAAAAGACGGTGGATAAAAATTACGCGCTCCCCGGCGGTATGCTTACGCCGAGAACAAAGCGTATGTTTGAAAAGGCGGTGGATATTTCGTTAAAGGCGCATACCGGTTTTGTCGGAACGGAACACTTGCTTTTAGCTATTCTTCTCGACGAAGACAGCGTGGCGGTAACCATCTTAAAGCAACTCCGCGTGGACGTCAGGGGCATAGTGGAAGCGCTCACCGAAAGTCTTTTTGCCGTTCCGGAAGAGGACGGATTCGAGGGCGACGGCGAAGAAGACGAGATCGCGAAGACGTATTACGAAAATCTTAAAAATTACGATAATATAAATAAAGACGCGCGTTCGGCTTTCGGTCAACCGAAGAACGTTAAACCTAAAAAAGATCTCGGCGAACTCGAAAAGTTCGGCGTCGATCTTACGAAGCGCGCGGAAGAGGGGAAACTCGATCCCGTTATCGGCAGAAAGAAAGAGATAGACAGGGTGATCCAGATCCTTTCGAGAAGAACGAAGAACAACCCCGTTCTGATCGGAGAACCAGGCGTCGGAAAGTCCGCGATAGTCGAAGGGCTTGCAGAAGCGATAGTTAAGGGCAGCGTTCCGGAGATCCTTGCGGATAAAACCGTGTTTTCGTTGGACCTTGCGGGCATGCTCGCCGGCGCGAGATACCGCGGAGACTTCGAGGAAAGACTTAAAAAAGCGATAGACGTGGTAAAAAGCAACGGAAACATAATCTTATTTATCGACGAGATACACAACATCGTCGGCGCGGGAAGTACCGGCGAAGGGAATATGGACGCGGCGAACATCTTAAAGCCCATGCTCTCGCGCGGAGAGTTGCAGACAATAGGCGCGACCACTATCGACGAGTACAGAAAGTATATCGAAAAGGACGCGGCGTTAGAACGCCGTTTCCAACCCATAATGGTCGAAGCGCCGAGTCCCGAGGACACGATCGAAATACTAAAAGGACTTCGGGATAAGTACGAATCGCACCACGGCGTAGCGATCCCCGACGACGCGCTTATCGCCGCGGTAAGACTTTCTGATAGGTATATAACCGACAGATTTTTGCCGGATAAGGCGATAGATCTTATCGACGAGGCGGCGTCGAGAGTTAAACTCGACAGTTACAATTCGCCGATAGAGGCAAAGCAGAAGGAAAAAGAACTTGCGGTATTAAACGCCCAAAAAGAAGAGGCGAAGAACCGCGACGATTACGAACGCGCGATGAAACTTGCGGGAGAGATCAAAAAAATTGAATCCGAACTCGAAGAGATCCGCATGAACGCGAATAAAAACAAGGCGGACAGAGAAAAACTTACCCTTACCCCCGACGACGTGGCAAAGGTCGTCAGCAACTGGACGGGCGTTCCCGTGGTAAAATTAAACGAAACCGAAGCGCAGAAACTTTTAGACCTCGAGAGCACGCTCCATAAACGCGTTATCGGGCAGGAAAACGCGGTGCACGCCGTGTCCGACGCGATAAGGCGGGCAAGGGCGGGGCTTAAAGATCCCGAAAGACCGATAGGTTCGTTTATATTCGTAGGACCTACCGGCGTCGGCAAAACGGAACTGTCGAAAGCGCTTGCCGAGGCGGTGTTCGGAGACGAGAACAGCATGATAAGGATAGACATGAGCGAGTACATGGAAAAGCACTCCGTCTCAAAGCTCGTCGGCGCGCCTCCCGGATACGTGGGGTTCGACGAAGCGGGGCAACTTACCGAAAAGGTCAGAAGAAAACCCTACTCCGTAGTTCTGTTCGACGAGATCGAAAAGGCGCACCCGGACGTGTTTAATATAATGTTGCAGATTTTAGACGACGGAAGACTTACGGACAGCAAGGGAAGACTCGTAAGTTTTAAGAACTGCATCATCATAATGACGTCGAACGTCGGCGCGCAGGAGATACAAAAGCGCAACACGCTCGGATTTTCGGGCGGCGGCACGAAAGAGTACGACGATATGTGCGACAGATATATGGACGCCTTAAAAGAAAGATTCCGTCCGGAGTTTTTAAACCGTATCGACGATATAATCGTATTCCACAAACTTAAAAAAGAGGAGATCGCAAAGATCGCCGAACTTTTGCTGACGAGTTTAAGAAAACGTCTGGCGGTTTTAGGGGTAACGCTTACGATAACGCCCGCCGCTATGGACCTTATCGTAACCAAAGGCTACGACGAAAACTACGGCGCAAGACCTTTAAAGAGAGTTATAAGCCGTTACGTTGAAGACAAACTTTCCGAAGAGATCTTAAAAGGCGACTTAAAGGAAGGTTCGAGCATCACGATAGACGCGGAAAACGGAGAATTCGTTTACAGAATTTAATGGATAAAAAAAGGGTTTTTCCTATCTTTTTGCGTAGTATTATATAGAGGAGGGAAAACTATGAAACTTGAAATTATTTGTAAAAAGTGTGAGTGCAGCGAACATTTAAGGTCTGTAACAGAAAAGAAACTTGCTAAACTCGACAAGTACTTTGCGGGGCAGGACGCGGACGCAAAGGTTTACTTTAAGGCGGAAAAAGATAGTTTTACCACCGAAGTAATGTTAAACTACGCAGGGCGGTTTGTCCGCGCGTCGGCGACGGGCGAGAATTTTTACGACACTTTGGACGTCGTCCTTCCGAGACTCGAAGGGCAGATAAGAAAGTACCGCACTATTTTCGACAAAAACCGTAAAAACTCCGCGTATAAGTCCGTTTCCGAGTACGACGTAACAGGAAAGGAAGAGAACGCGAAGTCAAAGATAGTAAAAGAAAAGAAACTGCCGCTTTCTCCCATGACGGTGAAAGAGGCACAAGAAGAGATGGAAAGACTCGGGCACTCGTTTTTCGTGTTTAAGGAAGTTAAGACGGATACGGTGCAGGTGATCTACAAAAGAAACGACGGAGATCTTGGAATAATAACCACGGTTTGATTTTATGAAGACGGGTATATCGACGGCGTCGCTGTTCGGCAGATTTTTCACCGAAGACGCGCTCAAATTTTTAAGCGACAATAAGGTGAAGACCGCCGAGGTCTTTTTGGAATCTTACGGCGAATATACCGAGGAGTTCGGAAAGATATTAAAAGAAAATAAGGGCGACACCGAAGTACACTCCGTTCATACTTTAACAACGCAGTTCGAACCGCAACTGTATAGCCTTAATAAAAGGGCGAAGGACGATTCTTTTGTGCTCCTTAAAAGCACGATGGCTTGCGCAAGAGAGGTCGGCGCAAAGTACTACACCTTCCACGGCGGCGCAAGGTTTAAGAGAATAGAAACCGCGCTTAACTACGACAAGGTCGGGAAAGAAACGCAGGATATTATAGACGTATGCGCGGAGTACGGAGTTTCGCTTGCGTACGAGAACGTGCACTGGGGCTACTATAACCACGTCGGATTTTTTACCGAGATGAAAAAGCGGACGAACGGGCTTAAAGGCACGTTCGACATAAAGCAGGCAAGACTCTCGGGCGACCCTTTTCCCGGCTACATAAACGAAATGGGCAGCGCGATAGTTACCGCGCACCTTTCGGACGTACGGGCGGACGGGAGCATGTGCCTTCCGTTTTCAAAGGACGGAATAACCGACTTTACCGAAGTGCTTTCAAGACTCAACGACGTCGGGTTCGACGGAGCGATACTTTTGGAAGTGTATAAAAACGACTTTAAGGAGTTCCCCGAACTTTTCGATTCGCTCGATAAACTGAATTACACCGCAAAAAAGGTGTTCTCCGCAAAATAAAAAGAAAAACAGAGAAAACGCCCCGCCGAAGTTTCGGCGGGGCGTAAGTTTATAAAGTTTTTTGATTTTAAACCGTACAAAACCAACCGAACGTCAACGAAAGCATTGTCGGTCAGAATTTACAAACGCAAAAAAAATTAGTCTTGCGGTTTCGCTTTTTCCTGTTCGAAAGCGGAAAGAATTATTTTAATAAGTTCTTCTCTCGTTTCGGGTTTAATGGGGTGAGCGATGTCCTTATATTCGCCGTCGGCAGTCTTTCTGCTCGGCATGGCGATAAAGTAGCCCTCCGTGCCTTCGATTACTTTGATGTCGTGAACAACGAAGCAGTCGTCAAAAGTAACGGATGCAACGGCTTTAAGTTTGCTGTCGTCTTTCTTTACGATACGTACACGCACGTCAGAGATTTTCATAAACTAACCTTCCTTATCAGATATGTAATTATATTTTATCATAGTAAAAAGGGTTTGGCAATACCCTTTTTTAATTTTTTAGGCGTTTTTATACCCAAAACGCCCTTTTTTTACATATTTTAAAGTATGGAAAAGGTAAAATTTAAAAATAACGGGAAAATTAAAAGCGTCAGGTTTTTAGGCGTCGGCGGAATATCAATGTCCGCGCTTGCGGAATACCTTAAAAGTCTCGGGTATAGAGTTTCCGGCGTAGACAGGGCAAATAGTCTGATCACAGAACGGCTGAAAAAAAAGGGAATAGAGATCGGAACTCCGTTCGACATAAAAAACCCGTTCGACGTCGCGGTCTACACTTCCGCGATAGATGATAAAAACGAAGAATTACGCTTTTATAAAACCCGCGGTCGCGCGATAAAGCGGAGCGAACTTTTAGGCGAAATACTGTCCGGTTTTAAGACCGCGATCTGCGTTTCCGGAACGCACGGCAAGACCACCGCGACTTCGATGATTGCGCATATTCTGATATGCGCAGGCGTTGATCCGACGGTGTTCTCGGGCGGTGAAGATTTAAGTTTCGGCAATCTTCGGATAGGTAAAAAGAAGTACGCCGTCGCCGAAGCGTGCGAGTTCGAGAAGAACTTTTTGGACTTAAAACCGGATATATCCGTGATCCTTAACATCGACAACGACCACAAAGGCAGTTTTTTGGGATTCGAGGATCAGAAGTTTTCGTTCACGCGGTTCGCGGGGAAAAGTCTTTGCGTCATAAACGCGGACGATAAGGCGTGCATGGATATCCGCCCTAAAAATTCGGTTACCTTCGGGATCGAAAACTGCGACGCAGACTACACCGCAAAACGCGTCGTGTGTAATCGCGACGGCGTTATATTTACCGCGTATAAAAGAAACAAAAAACTTTTCAGAATAAAGTTAAACGTAATAGGGAAACACAACGTATATAACGCGCTTGCCGCTATCGGCGTCGCGGACTCTCTCGGAATACCGGCGACCGCGATGCAAGACGGTTTTCTTGCCTTCCGCGGAGTAAAACGGCGGGCGGAACATGTCGGCGACGTTGGAACGAAAAAAGTGATCGCCGACTACGCGCACCACCCGACCGAGATAAAAGCGACGCTCGACTCTTTTAACGCGTACGGTGAAAACACGCTCGTTATCTTCGAGCCGCACACTTTTTCGAGAACGAAAGCGTTGCTTTCCGACTTTACGGAAACGCTTAAAAAAGTAAAAAACCTTATAATATGCAAGACCTACCCCGCAAGGGAAAGATACGATAAAGCGGGGTCGGGGAAAACGCTTTTTAACAGGATAAAAGAGGAGAACGGAAACGCAAAGTACGTCAAAAGCAAAACCGCGCTGGAAACGGAAATAATAAGCGCCCCTGAAAGCGTAAAATACATACTCGTGTTAGGCGCGGGCGGCGTGTACGAAACGGTGCGAAAAATTATACAAAAAAATAATAAAAGCGGTGCTTTTTCGCTTGCAAAAAAATCCGAATAGTTATATCATATAATTACTTTCAATTTTATAATAGGAGAGAATCGGGTTATGACGCAGAAGAAAAGAAAAATCTCCATTTTAGGGACCGGAAACGTCGGCGCTACTATCGCTTATACGCTCACTCTTTCGGGTATTTGTTCGGAGATTCTACTTGTTGACATCAACAAAGAAAAAGCAGAAGGCGAGGCGCTTGATTTAACGCAATGCGCGGCGGCAGTTCCGTCGGTCAAAGTGTGGAGCGGAGAATACGAGGACGTGAAGGGTTCGGACGTCGTGGTGGTTACTTTCGGCGTTGGCAGAAAGCCCGGTCAGTCAAGGCTCGACCTTGCGAAAATCAACTTGGGTATCCTCGATTCGGTTATGCCGAACGTTGCGAAAATCGCACCCGACGCGCTCTACGTTATCGTTAGCAACCCTGTCGACGTGTTGACTTACGAAACCATGAAACGCGCGGGACTTTCAAAAACGCAGGTCATAGGAACTGGTACGCTTTTGGACTCCAACAGACTTGCGCAGGAGATCGCGGCGTTCTGCGGAGTCGACACGCACAACGTA
>CAMPBJ010000019.1 GCA_946637575.1 uncultured Clostridia bacterium
TTTTATAGATCTCTTTCGCGTCGCTTAAAAACATAAATAACTCCAACGCGTAAAGTATAACACGACGCGAAATAAAAAATCAATAGAAATAATTAAATTTTCAGCGATTTTTCTTTCTTGTACCGCTCCAACGCCTTTAAGTACTTTTCCGATAGCGTCAGGTTATACCTTTGCTGTTCTTCGTAGGATAAAGAAGCGTAAACTTCCCTGTCCGTAAGCCGCGATATAACGCCCGATATCTCGCCTTCTTCGTCTAATATCCTTGCGACTTTTAAGTAAAACTCTTCGAAGTCGTCCTTGCTGTTTTTAATGTCGCTCGCAACCTTTTTGGAGTAATACTCTCTTATTGCGGACGCTGAAACTCCGTTCTCGGTCGCCTCGCTCATTTTCTCGGTAAGATCCTTTTTGTAGTCCTGCCAAAACCCGCTCTTTAACCGCTTTTTCGCGTCTTTGCAATATTCTTTTAAACTCTTTTCCGCCATAATATAACCCTTTTCGACAAATATTCGCAATATATCCTAAAAATCGCATTAAATAAAAGAAAACCTACCAAAGTTATCTTTGGTAGGTGATTTCCTTAGTTCTTAAAACTTCTCTTTCTCGCTGCTTCCGCTTTCTTTTTGCGTTTCACGGAAGGGCTCTCGTAGAACTCTTTTTTCTTCATATCGCCGAGGATACCGTCTCTCGCGCATTTTCTCTTAAAACGTCTTAACGCGCTATCCAAACTCTCGTTTTCGCCGACTCTTACAGTGCTCACTTTCTTCCCCTCCTTTGCTCTAAAAAGCGGTTATTTTTCAAAAACACCAGTTATTATATCTTACCGAAAACTTTTTGTCAACGGTTTTTGCGCAAAATGAAAATAACTTTCGGTTTTATTATCCTTTTTTTTGTCCTTTTTTTACGCCGGAGTCCAGCCCATCTTCTGCCCCGAAAGGATGTGGATATGCAGGTGGAACACGGACTGTCCCGCGTCGTCCCCCTGATTTATGACGAGCCGATACCCCCCTTTAAGTTCCAACTCTTTTTCAAGCGTCGGGATCTTTTTTAAGCACCTTTTAAGAGTTTCCGCCTGTTCTTCCGTCATCTCGGCAAGAAGTTTAAAATGCGTCTTCGGGATACAAAGGAAGTGGTTTTTTGCTTTCGGATCGATATCTTTTATGATGATCATATCGTCGTCTTCGTACATCTTTTGGGCGGGGATCTCGCCCGCGATTATTTTGCAGAATAAACAGTTTTCCATATTTTCTCCTTTTTAATTATCTATTATTTCGGCGATCGCTCCGTCGCGGAACGGTTCGCCGATAACGACCTTTTTTATTCCTTCCGCTCTTCCCTTTACGTAAAGGCGGATATAGTTTTTTGAATATCCTTCGGTGTACCCGTCTTTATAATACTCGCAGAGAAGTTCCTCTTTTTTTCCCTTCTGGCTTTCGGTAAAACGCGCTTTGCACTCGGCTTTAAGTTTTAAAAGTCTATCCGTCCGTTCCTTTTTTACGGCAAGCGGAAGGTCCTGCATTTTGTAGGCGACCGTGCCTTCTCTACTACTAAAAGTAAACGGGTGTATGTCCGAAAACCCGACCTTTTTTACTAAATCGACGGTTTCTTCAAAGTTCTCTTCGGTCTCGGTCGGAAATCCTGCGATTATATCCGTCGTTATCCCCGCGTTTTCAAAGTGTTTTCTGATAAGGTCAACTTTAACTAAAAACTCTTCCGCGGTGTAGCGACGATTCATTTTCTTTAACGTCGCGTTCGATCCGGACTGCAAAGACAAGTGAAAGTGCGGCGCAAAGTCGTAAAGTCCCTTTAACTCTTCTAAAAACTCCTCGGTGATAACGCCGACTTCCAAAGAAGAGAGCCTTATTCTCGTCCGTAACGGTTTAAGTCTTTTAATAAGCCCCGTAAGCCCTTCGCCGTTATAGTTATAAGCGGATAAATTGATACCCGTTATCACCGTTTCGAGCGGTTTGATTTTTTCGATTTCTATTGCCACGCTTTCGGGGTTTCTGCTCCGCGCCCGACCTCTTAGATAAGGTATGATACAGTAAGTACAAAAATAATCGCACCCGTCCTCCACTTTGACAAAGGCGCGCGACTTAAAACTCGTAACCGTCGGCAGTTCTTCGTACTCTTTTTTTTCGTCAGAAACGTTATCTCCAGACTTATCCAAAAGGTCTAAAACGGCGTTCTTGTTGAACACGCCCGTTACAAGGTTATTCGGGTTTTTTCGTGTGAACGCCGCCGCGTCCTTTTGACAGGCGCAACCGGTGAATATGACTTTCGCGTCGGGGTTAAGCCTTTTTATTCTTGCCTGCATCTGGCGGGATTTCTTTTCGGCTTCTTTCGTAACGGCGCATGTGTTTACTATATAAAGGTCCGCGGGAACGAGCGCGTCCGTAACTTCGTACCCGCGCTCCTTTAATCCCGACGCCAACGCGTCGCTCTCGCACTCGTTGACTTTACAACCCAAAGTAAAAACTACCGCTTTCAACTGTCGCTCTCCATAATAAACGCCGTCCACTCGCCCTTTTTCTTCTCTTCGACGAGCGAAAACCCGGCGTTAAAGTACGCGGTCTTCACCCTTTCCGCGTACTCGTTTAAGATCCCGGATAAAATCACCCTGCCTTTCGGCATAAGGTTGTTCTTTATCCCCTTTGAAAACGCGATAAGAACGTCCGCCACGATATTTATGACGATAAGGTCTCCTTTAACGCTCTCGTCGTCTAAAAGATTTTTTAAATAAACTTCGCCGTTTTTTACACCGTTTAATTTTAAGTTGTGCTCCGTCGCCTTTACCGCGCACTCGTCTATATCCGTAAATATGACCTTTTTCGCGCCGAGTTTACTCGCGGTAATGCCGAGTATCCCGCTGCCGCAACCGACGTCTATCACGGTCGTGCCTTTCTTTACTTCTTTCGAGAGAAAATAAACGCACATCGAAGTGGTTTCGTGTTCGCCCGTGCCGAACGCCATATTCGAGTCTAAAAGCACGGTTACTTCGCCGTCCTTTTTTTCGTACTTTACCCACTCGGGAACGACGACGACGTTTTCGATATGTATGGGCTTAAAGTGTTCCTTCCACTTTTCGCGCCACTCTTCCCCGTCGACCGTGCGTTTTACCGTCTCCAACGTGCCGACGTCTAAGACCGCGCGGTCCTTTAATTTTGCTATCTCCGTTTCGGCGGTCTTCACGATCTCCCTTTCTTCTTTCGGAAAGTAGGCTTTGACAAACACGGTCTTATCCCCATTAAAAACTCCGCTTTCTGCGTAGTCCCAGTTCTTACCGCTGTGTAAAAGGTCCAAAGCGTCCTCAAGATCTAATATGACGACGCCGAGTTCGGTGTAATTCCAAAGCAGATCGGCAACGAGTTCCGCGCCGAAATGCGTGGTGGTTACCGTAAGTTCGATATATTCTTTCACGGTTATATAATATCACAACGGAATTTAAATTACAAGCGAAAAAGAAAAAGCGACGGTTTTTTCCGTCGCTTATTTTCTTATTTTTTCCCGTACGGATCTACGCCGTACATCGCTTCCATATTGCTCTGAAAGTCGCGCATCTTCGGAGTTTGTCTTATGTCCGTATCCGAGTCGAACTTTTCAAGGCTTTCCTTTTGCGATTTTGACAGTTTTGCGGGAACTTCTACGGTAACGGTGATATAAAGATCCCCCGTCCCCCTGGAAGTTTTTATCCCCTTACCGCGGACGAAGAACACTTTGCCGTTCTGCGTGCCTTCGGGGATCGCGTACTCCAAGGTATCGTCGATCAAAGGAATTTTTATCTTTCCCCCGAGCGTTGCGGTCTTAAAACTTATCGGAACGTCCACGTATAAGTCGAACTGTTTTCTCCTAAACAACTTGCTCGGCTCTACTTTTATGACGATAATAAGGTCGCCCGGAGAACCGCCGTTTACGGAGGCTTCGCCGAACCCCGCCTTTTTAATGTAACTTCCCGTGTCCGCGCCGGCGGGGATCTCGACCGTAAACTTGGTCTGCGCTCTCTGATACCCCTTTCCGTGACAGTCGGGGCATTCTTCGATTATCTTCTTGCCCGTACCGTGGCACTCGTCGCAAGCCCTTACCTGAACCGACCTGAAAAACCCGCTCCCCGAAGTGTACTGCACCTGTCCCGTGCCGCCGCACTTCTCGCAGGTCTTAAACGCCGTGCCGTTCTTTGCGCCCGTGCCTTTACAGGCGTGGCAAGGCTCTTTTCGGGTGTACGCGATCTCACGTTTCGTGCCTTTCGCGGCGTCCAGAAACGAAAGCGAAAGTTCGAGCGTGATATCCTCGCCCTTGGTGTTCGCCTGCCGTCTTTTTCCGCCGCCGAAACCGCCGAATATGTCGCCGAAAATATCGTCGAATCCGGAAAATCCCGAAAACCCGGAAAAGCCCGAAAATCCCGCGCCGTTTCCGCCGCTGAAACCGCCCTGTGCGTTCGGATCTACCCCCTGATCGTACATTTTACGCTTTTCGGGGTTGGAAAGCACTTCGTTCGCCTCGTTGATCTCCTTAAACTTCTCCGCCGCAGCCGCGTCGTTCGGGTGAAGATCGGGGTGATATTTTTTAACTAAAGTTCTGTACGCCTTTTTTATGTCGTCGTCGCTCGCGGTTTTGTCTACGCCGAGAACTTTGTAGTAATCTTTTGCCATAAGTCCCTTTTTTAATTAAAGTACACCGAAAGGGATTTTTCCTTTCGGCGTACCGTGTTTTAGTCTTTACTTTTTAGTTCTGGTGAAACTCGCCGTTGTCTCCGCCGTTTGCGTTTCCGTTCGGATCGCCGTTCGGATTTCCGTTCGGGTTCGCGCTCTGGTAGAGTTTAGCGAATATCGGCTGGATCTCGTTAGATAACTTCTCGGTAGCGGCTTTAAGTCTGTCGACGTCGCCCGAGTCTAACTCCGCCTTCGCGGCCTTTACCGCCTCTTCGATCTTCGCCTTGTCTTCTTCGGTGAGTTTGTCGCCCGCCTCTTTTGCGGTCTTTTCCGCGGAGAAGATAAGTCCGTCAAGTCCGTTTCTCGCGTCGACAGCCTCTTTACGCTTTTTATCTTCCGCCTCGTACTGCTGCGCCTCTTTTACGGCTTTGTCGATCTCCGCGTCCGAAAGGTTGGTGGAAGCGGTTATCGTGATGTTCTGCGATTTGCCCGTGCCGAGATCTTTTGCGGAAACGTTTACGATACCGTTAGCGTCGATATCGAAGGTAACTTCGATCTGCGGAACACCTCTGGGTGCGGGCGCGATGCCGGTAAGTTCGAAACGCCCCAAGGTCTTGTTGTCTTTTGCGAATTCTCTTTCGCCCTGTAAAATGTGTATGTCGACCTGCGTCTGATTATCCGCCGCGGTGGAGAATACCTGCGATTTTTTGACAGGGATAGTCGTGTTCCTTTCAATAAGTTTGGTGCAGACTCCGCCCAAAGTTTCGATACCTAAGGACAAAGGCGTTACGTCGAGAAGTAAAACGTCCTTTACTTCGCCGGATAAAACGCCGCCCTGTATCGCCGCGCCGATAGCGACGCACTCGTCAGGATTTATTCCCTTGAAGGGTTCTTTACCCGTAACGCTTCTTACCTTGTCGATGACTGCGGGGATCCTCGTCGAGCCGCCGACTAAAATTACCTTGTCGATGTCGGAGTAAGAAAGTTTCGCGTCTTCCATAGCCTTCTTTAAGGGTTCTACGGTCGCTTCCACAAGGTCGGAAGTCAACGCGTCGAATTTCTGTTTTGTCAGATCCACGTCGAGGTGTTTAGGACCTGTCGCGTCCGCGGTGATGAAGGGAAGGTTAATATTCGTGCTGTTCATACCCGAAAGTTCGATCTTCGCCTTTTCGGCAGCCTCTTTAAGCCTTTGCATCGCAAGTTTGTCGCCTGTTAAGTCGATGCCTTCCTTTGCCTTGAACTCCGAAACGAGGTAGTCCATTATTCTCTTATCGAAGTCGTCGCCGCCGAGCATGTTGTTGCCGTGCGTCGCTAAAACCTCGAACACGCCGTCGCCTATTTCCATGATCGAAACGTCGAACGTGCCGCCGCCCAAGTCGTAAATAATAACCTTTTGCGTTTTGCCTTCCTTATCGAGTCCGTAAGAGAGCGCTGCCGCGGTCGGTTCGTTTATGATACGGAGAACGTTAAGCCCAGCGATCTTGCCCGCGTCTTTCGTCGCCTGACGCTGACTGTCCGTAAAGTATGCGGGGCAAGTAATAACCGCGTCGGTAACCGTTCCGCCGAGATACGCTTCCGCGTCTTTTTTGAGTTTGGAAAGGATCATCGCGGAGATTTCCTGCGGGGTGTAAGACTTTCCGTCTATATTTACTTTATAATCCGAACCCATGTGGCGTTTTATCGACGCGACCGTTCTGTCGGCGTTAGATACCGCCTGACGTTTTGCAACCTGACCGACGAGTCTTTCGCCGTTCTTTTGGAAGGCGACGACCGACGGAGTCGTTCTCGAACCTTCGGCGTTCGCAATTACTACGGGTTCGCCGTTTTCCATTACCGCTACGCAAGAGTTCGTAGTTCCTAAATCAATACCAATCGTTTTCATATATTTTTATCTCCTTTTTTATCTTTATTTAATTACGCTAACAGTAGCGTACCTTATTATCTTTTCACCGAGTTTATAGCCCTTTTGAAACACCTGTTTTACGGTGTCCGGTTTTTCGCCGTCTTCCGCGGGTACGGTCATAACCGCTTCCGCGATATTCGGATCGAAAACCTGCCCTTTTGGATCGATCTCCTCTAACCCGAGCCCCGTTAAAACGTCCGCGTACTTTTTCTTAAGTTTTTCTATCCCGTCCGCGGTCTTTTCGTCAAGCCCGAGAGACAGAGCCCACTCCAAATTGTCGCCGATAACCAAGATCTTCCCGATAACGCTCGAAACACCGTCCTTAAATCCGTCCGTGTACCTCGTCGCGTTGACCTTTTTGTAGTTGTCGAATTCGGCTACGGAGCGCATCCACTTATCTTTATATTCGTCCGCCTGCGCTTTCGCGGCGGAAAGATCTTCGATAAGTTTTTCCCTTTCGGACGACTTTTTGTTCTTTTCGGTCTTCTCGGTTTTTTCCGTTTTTTCGTTTTTTTCTTTTTCCTGTTCCATTTTACTTCCTACTTGTTTTTCAATATATCTTCCAAAATCTTGCCGACGCCCTCTAATACGGAGACGACTTTCTGATAGTCCATGCGGAGCGGACCTATAACGCCGTAAGTTCCGACCTTTACCCCGCTTGCGGAGTAAGTCGCCGTAACCAGCGAACAGTCGGACGGAAGATTCTCCCCGTTTTCACCGCCTATCTTTATATTGATCTCTATATTGTCGTTGTCGTCGACTAAAATATCCGTTAGTTTTTCCCTGTCCGTTACGACCGACAGAAAGTTTTTGACCTTATCCGCGTCCGCGTACTCGGGGTGATTTAGGATCTTGCCTTCGCCCTCGATCATTACGGACACGCCGTCTTTGCCGATGTACTCTTCGATCGCGGACATAACGCTTGCGAAGATATCCTTGTAGAGCGAAAACTCTTCGGACACTTTACCCGAAAGTTCCTTTACTTCGCCGAACGCTTTTCCAACGAAAAGTTTTGAAATAAGTCCGCTCGCTTCCTTTATCTGCGCGTCGCTCATACTCTTCGGAATCTTTATGAACTTGTCGCGTATAAGCGTGTTTTCGGTAACGATCAAAAGTAGCGCCTGATCTTCTTTGTACCTGAAAATATCTATCTTCTCGATCTTTTCCTTTTCGCTGTGCGCGGCGTACGCCACCGAAGTGTAGTCCGTAAGTTCGCTTATTACTTTTACGGCGTTCTGCACGACCGACTCCAAATTGTCCGAGTGTTCGTTGAACGCGTTCTTTATAAAGTTTATCTCTTTCGTCGTAAGTTTGCCTTTTTCCATAAGTTCGCCGACGTAGAGCTTATACGCCTCGATCGAAGGAACGCGCCCGCTCGAAGTATGAAGTTGAGTTAAAAGCCCCATCTCCTCTAACCCCGCAAGTTCGGAACGCACGGTCGCGGAGGAGACGTCTTTTAAGTATTTTTCCGTAATACTCTTCGAAGACACCGGCTGCGCCGTGGTAATATAATCGTCCACGACAAACTGCAGTATCTTTCTTTTTCTATCGGAAAGTTTCATATCCTACTCCTTGGCAAAACCATAACCCTTTTGTTAGCACTCTTTTGTGCCGACTGCTAACTTTCGATTTTATAATACACTTATTATTCCACTTTGTCAACGGTTTTACGATAATATTTTTTAATTTTTTTTATTTCACGGTAACAAAAAAAATCCCCGCTTTATAAAAGCGGGGAAAAACAAAAAACTTTCTATTTTCTTATCGAGCCGTTGCCTTTGCAGTAGAACTTTTTGGTTGTTAGCGCGTCGAGTCCCATAGGGCCTCTCGCGTGCAGTTTTTGGGTGGAAATACCTATCTCCGCGCCGAAACCGAACAAAAATCCGTCCGAAAACCTCGTGGTGGCATTTACGTAAACGCAGGCGGAGTCGATTCCATTTAAAAACCTTTCGGCGTTTTTATTATCTTTCGTTATAATGCTTTCGGAGTGGTGCGTCGAACACTCGTTGATATGATCTATCGCCTCGTCTAAACTACCGACCGTTTTGACCGAAATGATCGGCGCTAAAAACTCGGTGTAAAAGTCTTCGTTTGTCGCCTTTTTTAAGAAGGGATAACCTTTAAGCACTTTGATAGCGCGTTCGTCCGCGCGGATCTCGACGCTTTTTTCTTTGAGTTTTTCGGCGACGAAAGGCAGGATCATTAGCGCGTCCTTATGAACGACGAGCGACTCGCACGCGTTACACACGCCGTAGCGTTGGGTTTTCGCGTTGAACACGATCTTTGCGGAAACGTCCGCCTCCGCAGAAGCGTCCAAATAAACGTGGCAGTTGCCCGTTCCGGTTTCGATGACGGGCACGGTGGCGTTTTCGGTTACGGACTTGATAAGAGATCCGCTCCCGCGCGGGATCAGAAGATCCAGATACTTATCCGCTTTCATAAACTCAAGCGTAGTCTCCCTGTCCGTGTTCTCCAAAACCGACACCGCGTTTTCGTCTATGTTTAACGATTTAAGCGTTTTTCTTATCGAACCGACTATCGCAAGGTTAGAGTTTATCGCCTCTTTCCCGCCCTTTAAAATGACGGCGTTTTTCGTCTTAAAGCACAGCGCGAACGCGTCCGCGGTAACGTTCGGGCGCGCCTCGTATATTATGCCGATAAGGCCGAACGGCACTTTCTTTTCCTCTAACGAAAAGCCCTGCTCTTTATTTTCGTAGCGGTAAACCGTCTCCCCGACGGGCGACGGAAGGGACGCGACTTTTTTAATTCCGTCCGCCATTGCGTTTATAAGCGCGGGCGTTAAGGAAAGCCTGTCGATAAACGGCGCGGGGTAACCGCTTTTTTCGGCAAAAAGCACGTCCTTTGCGTTTTCGGCTAATATATTATCCGTATCCGCCACAAGCGAGTCCGCGATTTTATTAAGCGCGGCGTTTATCTCGGCTTCGGTCAGCTTAAAAAGATTCTTTACCGCCGACTTACCGTTTTTACATACGCTTTCCAAATCAAACATTTTTCTTTCCCTTAAAGTACTCTAATTTAATAAGTTTTATAAATCTCGTTTTCCACTTCTTTCTGAAAAAGTAAGCGTTTACTTTTCTCTTTCTCTTCTTATCGTCGGAAAACCACTTTTTCGCTCTATCTTTCTCGTTTTCGTCCGCGGGGATATAGTTTTTGCCGCGGTAATAACCTATCGCGACGCCTATCACCCGATCTGACGGAACCCGTTCTTTATTAAACTGACTGTCGCCGCAAAACACGTAACCGTTATCCGAAACTTCCAGCACCCTGTGTAAAACGACTCTGCCGTCCGGACGGACAAAAAGACCTATCGAATAGGGCGAAAGGCGACCTTCTTTTTTGCAGACGATAACCGACTGACGTTTTCCCTTTATCGTCGGCCACATACTGTCGCCCGAAGGCACGAAGGATATTTTACCGAATTTTTCAAGTTCTTCGGTTATCGTTTTAGAAAAACTACCGCTGTTTTCCATACTTTCCCTTTTTAGAATATTATATCAATCAATCCCCGCGCTGTCAAACTATATTTACCCTGAAAAAAAGTCTGACGGCGCACGGTAGCGCGCCGTCAGACTATATTGTAAAGTCGGGATATTTGTCGATCGCAAGGCTATAAATCGGCTTTTTCTTTCTCTCCGCGATTCTTAAAGTATTCCTTGCACCGCCGTAGTGATAAACGTACGCGATAATATGATCCGAATTGTTTACCATCCACTCGTTTCTTCTGCTGATTGCAACGGAAAACGGAACTTTTTCTATCGGCGGATAAACCGTGCCGTCGTACCCGTCTTCGTCGTATTCTCTGTTAAGATAAGGAATAACCAGCGTAAGTTTTGCGTTTTTATGCGTCTTTTTATATTCCAGACAACACTTTTTTGCGAACGCGTCGAACTTTCCGTACCCGCCAAGCAAAAATTCGCAAGGCGCGTCGCCGACGAGTTCGCAAAGTAAACTGTGAACTCTTTCGCCGTCCTTCTTTGAAGGAATATAGTCGGAATGTCCGAAAAAAGAAACTGTCATTAAAAAACGCCGCCCTTTACGGGACGGCGCTACAGATTGCCTTCCCGCATAGCGCCAACTATTGAAATAATCCGATAACAGACCATTACTTCGGGACGGCAAAACTGCCGACATAAATGGCTGTTATCTTTTTATGCTATACTGTTGTTAAATCATATCAATAGTTGGCAATATAATTTTAACAAAAAAATCTTTTCGTGTCAATATATTGCGCTTTTTTATGTGTTTTTTCTTTACTGAATCTTAAAGTTGCTCGTTGCGACAAGGTTTATGTCTTCGGATATGTTTTCCTCGATCACGTCGCCTATTCTAACGCTGTGGTCTAACGTGATGCCGTTTATTCTCTCCATAACGTTAAAGATCTC
>CAMPBJ010000020.1 GCA_946637575.1 uncultured Clostridia bacterium
GAAGGGAAAAGGTCGTTTTTTAAGTTTTTTATCCCCCCGTCCGCGTCGCCTTTTTTTACGGCGGCAAGCATTTTATCCGAACTATCCTTAAACGTTTCCCCCGCCTCGTCGTACGCTTTAAAAGCGTTTTTCGTTATCACCGAGCCGTCTGCGATACACAGAATAAGGTAAAGTTTAAGGTCGGTTTCGATCGGGGTTATTTTATCCCCCCTGCCCTCTAAAAGGGCAAAACCGCCGTTTAACATATATTTTGTGTCGCTGCCGAGCGCGTCCGAGAGCGTTGCGATATCGCCTTCTATGCCGAAGAGAGTTTTTAGCCCTTTTAAAGCCCCCGCGCTGTCCGCGGAAGATCCCCCGAGCCCGCCGCCCACGGGTATTTTCTTTTTTAACAGAATATCGAAACCCGAAGTCCTGAAAGTTTTCTTGAAAACTTTTCCCGCCTTAAAGGCGTTGTTTTCGTCCGCGGAACAGCCCGCGCTTCCAACTACCTTTAATGAAATTCTGTCGTCGTTTCTTTTTTTAATAACGATTTTATCCCCGAAGTCAATAGTGGAAACGACGGTTTTTAACTCGTGAAAACCGCCGTCTTTTCCGACGATATCGAGCGAAAGATTTACTTTCGCATGCGCCGTAACTTCAAGTTTTTTCATTTGAAAACCTCTTTTTTAACGTTTTCTGTAAACCACTATTCTTTCGTCGCCCGAAAGCGGGAACTTTAAGTCCTTGTTCCCTTCGGTAAGTTCGTCGGGACATACGTTAAGGCGTTTAGAAAGCGACCAAAGGTCTTCGCCGGAAAGCGCTATGTACACCGAAAAACCGGAGTTTTCGGTCTGCTTTTCGCCGTCGGCTCTTACGCTTTTTATGTACCTTTCTGTCGCCCGTTCTTTGCCGCAAATATGCAGCGCGACGGTAAAACTTATCTCTAACTCGTCACCCGAAACTTTTTTGAAATCCGATTCGAACGCCAACGCCGAAACGGAAAGTTCACCGAGAGAATTAAACTCGTTTAACTTTACTATGGCGGGCGACATTATCCTTTCGGTTCTGTAACCGTTTTCGCCTTTTATTATCGCGTCCGCCGTGTAGGCTAACGCAACTTCGAGCGCGTCGCCCTCCGCCTTAAAGGAGACGACTTCCGCGTAGTCGTTATATAAGCATATCACTTCGTCCGAAGCGGAAAGCGTGCCGAGCGCGACTTTTACGGTCTGTTTTTCTCGCTCGAACCTCTCCCCGCAAGGTTTAATAAACTCGATCTCGCCGTACTCTAAAGACACGTTTTCGGTTTTAGAGAACGCGTCGGTCGCGATAAGAATATTGTCGGAAGAAAAGGCGCTGACTTCGTACCCTACGGAAAGGGAAACTTCCACCGTGCTTTTCCCGTTCGTTTCGTCCACCGTAACGTCCGTCTTAAAAGATTTCACGAACGCGCTTGCCGTGGGCATAAAAACCGGCATCGCTTCTTCGTATTCCGCGTCGATACGGACGGGGATGTTTTTACATTCTTTGATTATAGCACCGTTTTCGGCGTTTGACAATACCAAAGCCGTGATTATCACTTCGCCGTCGATTATAACGCTCCCTACACCGCATTGAACGGAAGTAATTGTCATCTCCGCCTTATGCGTTAAAACCGCCTTTACGGGGTAGGGAAGTTCGAACTCTTCGGTAACGGGAAACGCGCCGAACACCGCGCCGTAGTTTTTCGTTATCTCTCTTTCCGTACCGTTGACGATTATCCCATCTCCGCCGGATAGGTAGTTTGCCGAAACCTTTTCGGTAACGCTCGCAAATACCGAAAGAAGGGCGGATACCGAAAGATTTACGCCGGACGTGTCGTATTCGGTCTTTTCCGCTTTAACGCGGACGTCCGTAAGTTTCTGTTCCGCCGTTATATCGAAACTTACGAAAAAGTCTTTTTTACACTCGTATTTTTTAAGCGAACCTTCCGCGTCTTCGTAGCAAAGACAGAAGATCGCTTTCCCCGAAAGTTTCGGCTCTTCTCCGCTGCCGTCGGGTACGGCGTGCGCCGCCACTGAAAGGCTTATTACTTTTAAGACGCTCTCCGTCGGAACGTCAAGCCTGCAAGAGACCTGCACGCTCTCCTTTTTTTCTCCTGCGCTCTTTATAAAGTTGATTTCGCTGTACTGCGGATTGATCGGCATATTGTTTCCCCCGTTTTTATATAGTCGCTTAAATATACGCGGGGAAAGAATAAAATATGTATAAAAAAACGGCGATAACGCCGTTTTCGTTTGTTTATTTAAGATTCCGCCTTTTTTAGTTTTACCCTTCCGCACATATATTCCGCGTAAGAATAGGTCGTCTTCCCGCGGAAGCCTGTTATCAGCGGTTTTATGGTAAACAGCGCGGGATAAACCCCCGCAAGTTCGCCCTTAAACTCCAAAAATTTGTTGCGACCTAAATTGACGGTTACGTTCAAAGGTTGCTCTTTCAACTTGTTGATCTCGTCCTTTGCGTCTTCCAAAGTACCGTTGCTCTTTATCATAAGACAAGTATTGACAGGTTTTTTAAATTTTATACCTTACTCGTCCTCGTCGTCCTTTAAGTCGTCTTCGTCGTCTTTTAAATCGTCCTCGTCGTCCTCTTCCAAAAAGTCCGACTCGTCGATCTCGCCCGTTTCAAAATCGTCCGCCTCATTGTCGGGTTCGGGCTCGATCTCCTCTTCTTCGTCGTCGAAAAGTTCTTCGCCCTCTTCCTCGGCAAGTTTAGACAGCGATATCATCTCTTCGCTGTCCTCTTCCTCTTCCGGCTCTTCCTCGTCCAAAAACTCCTTCCAAGAATCGTCGCTTTCGGGATCGGGTTCTTTCTCTTCGTTCTCGAACTCCAAAGCGCACTTCGAGCAGATCTTTTCGCCGGGGTTAAGGTAATTCTGATGGCATCTGGGGCAGAGATCCGAACTCGCTTCGTCTATCGCGTCGTTCTCTTCTTCGTCGTCGACCGCGAATAAAAGTTGCGGACCTTTTTTAAGTTCCGCCTTACAGACGTCGCAGTACTCTTCTTCTTCCCTTATATAATTCAGTTCACATCTCGGGCAAAGTTTCCACTTTCCTGCCATACATTTCTCCGTATATACATTATATTATATGCTGCAATGCCTTTCGGCGTTGAACTTTGATATATTATATCTATATATACCCGTTTTGTAAACTGTTTTTTAATATTTTTTTGTTATTTTTTTGTATTTTAAGTCTTAAACCATCTCCAAAAGCATCTTATCCGCGATAAGCGCTATAAACTCGCCGTTCGTCGGCTTTTCCTGACCGACGTAAGCCCTTACTCCCAAAAGCGCGTTTATGCTCTCTATTCTGCCCCTGTTCCAGGCGACCTCTATTGCGTGGCGGATCGCTCTTTCTACCTTAGACGGCGTGGTGTTATACTTTTCGCCTATCATCGGGTAAAGCTTTTTTGTAATGTTGTTTATTATCGGCGGATCGTTTACCGCCATCTTAACTCCTTCCCTTAAAAAGCAGTACCCCTTTATGTGCGGCGGTATGCCGACGTTTATAAAAATCTTGCTGATCTTTTCGTCAAGCGACGGTTCGTTCCTGTTTTCCTTTTTCAGCGCGCTCTTCGAGAATATCTCCTTTACTCTCTCCGAAAGTATCTCGAACGAATAAGGCTTTACCATAAAGTATGACGCGCCGTATTTTGTTGCCGACGCTATCGCCTCTTCGCTGTTCAGCGCGGTAAGAACGACGACCTTTACGTCCGGAAAACGGTTCTTTACTTTTTTTACCACTTGCAGTCCGTCGCTTTTCGGCAACACGAGTTCGGTAATAAGAAGGTCGGGAACGCTCTTTTCGATATCCGCGACGGCTCGCTCGCCTTCGGTACTCATCCCCACGACCTCATATCCGCAAGCCCTGAATTTATCGGCAAGTTCCTCGTTCATTTCTTCCGTGTTCTGAAGTAAGTACACCCTGTTAAAACCCATATTCGTGCTCCTTATCTTTTTATATTTTCATTTTACAATATTTTTCGAGCAATAACAAGTATTTTTGTATAAAAATATAAAAAGAAAGTTGATTTATGTATAAAAATGACGAAAAAAGTAAAAATCGTCAGTAATTACCTTACCCCCAAAATTTTTATTGACTTATGTACAAAAAAGAAACCGCATAAATTGCGGTTTCTTTTTGCCTGATTTTTATATAAGTTTTCGTTAAATTAAGCCTCGAACTGTTTTGCGGCTTGCTGATAAAAGTAGTTCGTGTTGTCCGAGATCAACGCCCTTATTTCTACCTTGTTCGAAATCGCGGAGAGCGCGGTTTTCGCGGTCTCGTAAGCGGTTTTAAGTTCCTCCTTTCTATCCTCCGAAAGGATCGTAATAGAGCGAATATCCTTTAACGCGTAGAACTTGACCGCAAGGTCGTACGCCGTCTTATAATTCTCGAACTTCGTAAGATTCTCGCTCGAAACGGACGCTTTTGCGTCTTTGGAGAGCGCGTCGTACACCGCCTGAACTTCTTTTATGCCGTCTTCGGTCGGAACTCCGTCCTTTTCGATATAGATCTTGCCGAGCGCGATGGTAAACAAGCCCGCCTCGTCAGCCGCTATCTTTTTGCCTAAACTTACCGACTCGCCCAAAGTGGTAACGTCGTTATCTTCGTCGTAAATCTCTTCGGCGGTTAAGTTAATCGCCTTTATATAGTGATTATCGTCCGCGTAGAAAAGTTTGCCGTCGATGATCGCGGGGGCGTACCAGCCGGTGCTTACCGCCTCGTTTACGACGATAACTTCTTTTCCGTCTTCTTCGCCCAAAGCCGTTCTTACGATCTTTTTGTCGCTGTTATAGTAGTAAAGGTTGCCGTCTTCGATGAACAAAAGTCCGTTCGTTTTCTTGTTCGCAACCGCGGTGATCGTCGCCGAGTCTTTTTCGGTAAGTCCGGTTTTATATACCTTTCCGTCGTCGCTCGACTCAACGTAGATCTCGTCTAAACTTACGATAAGCGCTTTCGAAACGTCGTAGGACGTGTTCGCGATCTTTAAAAGGTTGCCGTCGTTTAAGTCGGTAACGTAAGCGACCGCGTCGCTCTTGCCTTCCGCGGTAACGCCGACGAACAGATAGTCGCCGATAAACGCGTTTAACTTGTAGGTGTCCTTATTAACCGAACCGTCCAAAATGCAGACGGGATCCGAACCGGGTTTATAAGCGTAGACCTTGTTGTAAGTCGCGGTCGTTCTCGAATCGTCCGAAACGTAATCTCCTTCGTAACAGGTAACGGTGTAAACTACCGTGTACTTATCTCCGCCTTTTTTAACGAAGAGCGCGGAATCCAAGGATTCGGATTTTTTGATATCTTTTTCGACCACGGTTTTACTCGTCATATCTTTGGTATTGAATTCGATGATTTTATCGTTATCCGAGTACACGAGATACACCGTGCCGTTCACGTCTAAAAACCTGTAATTTTTGTCGAGCGCGCTTGCGACCGCAAATTTCGTAGACTTTTCGCCGTCTAATCTCGTCTTGAAGAACACGAGCTCGTCCACCGCGACGTTGCCCGAAGAATCCTTTTCGGTATTCGGCGTGCCGTAGTAAACGTAAGTTTCTTCCCCTTCGCCGTGAAGGAAGAGCCCCGAATCGTAGTCGCCCGCGATAAAGAGTTTCGGAACGGCGATCTCGGAAACGGTGAGGTCGGTTTTATCCGCCACCATGAGCGCGCCTTTGACGGGTGCGCCGAAGGTGTTATCTCCGGTCTGCGCGCCGAGTCCGTTTATAAAGTAAACGTATTTCTCCGTTTCGGCGATAAATCCGTGGTTTCCTTCTACTTTGCCCCAAGCCTTAAACTTCGTCTTTTCAAAACTCGAAGACGCCCCGCAAGCAAACGCGGTGCAAGCAAAAAGTACACAAAGTATGCCTACTATTATTTTGGTTAAAGTCTTTTTCATAACATCTCCGTGCATATCCGTAAACTTTTTTAAAGTTTACGAATATAAATATCTATACAGTTATATATTATAGACTATACAAAAAAGTTTTGCAATGATTTTTTTGTTTTTTTAACTTTTTTTCTTTGGTTCGGGGTGAAAATAATGGATAATTTCGGCATATTGAAACTTTTGGGTTCTTTCCTTTCCGCGATGAAGAACTCCGCGGAAAATAAATCCCAAAACGAAAGCGGCGCGGTAGTGCCCAAAAATGCGGAGCAAAACGAAAATCCCACGCAGAAGAATATTAAGAAAAATCCGCTTTCGGGTAGCCTTTTAAAAACCTGCGCCGAGCACGACGAGTTCGTAAAAAGAGTGTATAAAAGCAACAAAAAAACGCCGTAAACGGCGTTTTGATTTGTCTGATTTTTTTCAGTTTTCTTCGATTATGCGGTTCATTTCGGGAAGAACTTTTTCCATGTCGGAGACGAGCTTAAATTGCGTTCTCGCCCTGTCTAAGTTATGCCCTTCTCTCGTCGTTCTAAAATAAACGTCGCCGTCAAGATAGTCGGCTAAAAATCTCATTCCGCACTCGTAAGTCATAAGTATCGCGCCGAACGCAAGATTGTCCCGCTCTATCTTCGTTACGCTCTTTCCCAAAGCCGATAGATAACCTTTGGCGTAAGTTTTAAACAGGTCTATGTCGAAGTTGACTTTATTTAAGTCGGGTTCGTCTTCCGCACCGGTGTTGCAGCCGAATCTTATGCTGTCGCCGAAGTCGTAACAGATACTGCCCGGCATTATCGTGTCAAGATCGATGACCGCAACCGCTTTCCCGGTCTTTTCGTCAAGCATAACGTTGTTGAGTTTCGTGTCGTTATGCGTAACCTTGGTCGGCATTTTTCCGCTCTTTAGAAGATCCACTATCCTACCGCAGTACTCTTCGCGGGATAAAACGAAGTCTATCTCCTTTTTAACGTCCTTCGCTCTGCCGAAAGCGTCCTTTGAAAGCGAATTTTTAAAGTCGCCCATGCGCTTTACGGTGTTGTGGAAGTCGGGAAGCACTTCGTAGAGTTTCGTCGCGTCGAACTCGGCTAAAAGATTCGCAAAGTTGCCGAACGCCTGCGCGCTCTCGTAAAAATGTTCGGGTTTTTCGACCGTTTGGTACGCGATCGCGCCGGTGATGAACTTGTACACCCTGAAATTCCCGCCCGAAACTTCGTCGTGATAATAGGGTTTGCCGTCTTTCGTTTTGATCACGGTAAGGCTTTCCCTATCCGGATCGCCCTTTCTTTCGATTATTTTTTTGCGGTTAAACTCGGTAACAAGCAAAATGTTACTCATAAGTTTATCCGCGTCAGGAAAGAGTTTGCCGTTTATTCTCTGTAAAATGTACTTTACTTCCTTTCCGTTGTCATCGAAAATCGCAAGATAGGTTTCGTTGATGTGCCCTTCTCCGTATCTTTCGCAAGACAAAAGTTCGCCTGAGATCTCGAATTCGGACGTTATTCTCTTAAAATCGTATGCCATAGTTCTCTCCTTAAAACTCCTTTAATATAGCACAATTAAAAAGGTTTTGCAAGCGGAACGCCAAGGTTTGACTTCTTTTTTTCTTTTTGATATAATCGCGTTATGAGACTGATTCTCGCAAGCGCGTCTCCAAGACGGCGCGAAATACTTTCTATCGCAGGTTATACCTACTCGGTCGAAGTTTCTTCCTTCCCCGAAGTATCCTTCCCGAACGACCCCGTACGCACGGTAAAAGAAAACGCCGCGGGCAAGGCTTTCGACGTGTTTTCTTCGTTAAAAGACGACGGCGCGGCGGTTCTCGGTGCGGACACGGTGGTGGTTTTAGACAATAAGATCATAGGAAAGCCAAAAGACGAGCAGGACGCTATAAACACTTTAATAAAACTTTCGGGAAACACGCACACCGTTTACACGGGATATGCGATAGTGTCGAAAAACGGCGTTATCTCCGGGTGCGAAGAGTCGAAGGTAACTTTCGGTGTTCTGCCATTAAAGACGATAAAAGATTACGTCGCGACGGGAAAACCCTTGGATAAGGCGGGAAGTTACGGACTTCAGGACGGGTTTGTCGAAATAAAGTCTTTTACGGGCAGTAAAAACAATATCATAGGACTTCCCATAGAGAAAATAAAACCGATTTTGGACGATCTGTTAAAGAATAAGGCGTAAAAAAACAAAAGTAAAAGCGACTGCGTTCCGCAGTCGCTTTTAGGTTTATCAAATAATTATTTTCTCGGGAAACTGGTTACCGCAACTTCTTTTGCAAGCCCCGCTTTAACGAGTTGCTTGTCGCTCTTCGCCTTTAATCCCTTGACGTAGTTGACGTTCTCGCCTTCGACGTACGTTAAATCGTATTTTGCCATCGCGTCCGCAATGAGCGTTAAAACGTACTTCGCTCTGCGCGCGTTGGTGATCCTGTACATAAGGTTCGTGCTTTCGTCGGCTTTAGATCCGGATACGTCTTCGACCTTGTATTTCGTGTCCGCATACGCTTTGGGATCTAACGCAAGGTAAATGCAAAGGGTTTTACCTTTGACTTTGAGTTTTGCGACTTTGTTTCTGCCGACGTTGAACGTTTCGTATTTCCAACTAATACGGTCGGAAACTTTCTTGCCTTTGCCCTTGTAGGAAAGGAGCGCGTTCTTTATCGCGGAGTAGTAAAGTTTAGTTTCGTCTTTCGTCTGCGTAAGTTTGCCGGTGAAACTTCTGTCGTAACCGATCGTGGTTTCGCCTTCTTCCGCCGCGGCGGCTTCGGCTTTCGCTACGGGAACTTCATTTGCGGGTTCTTCGATCTCTTCGGGCTCTTCCGCTACTTCTTCCGCAACTTCTTCGACAGCGGGAACTTCTTCCGCGCTTTCGGTCTGTGCTACGGGTTTTAAGTCGTCGAGCTTACCGTTTTTGATCTTCTTTAAAAGAACGAATCCCAAAATGCCGACTACGATGTTCATAATAATATAGAACGCGAGCAGTCCGATTATTACGTAAAGCCCTATGCCCCTGCCGATATGTAACACGACTTCGGGATACAAAGCGTGTTCTGCTATCAGCCCTATGTAGTCAATAACCATCGCGATTATCGGCGCGAGAATCGAAACCAAAGCGAACTTTTTGAACGCTTTAACGCTGATGGGAGAGGTCGGATCCTGGTTGTTCTGAACGGTTCTGAAGAACTTGTAAGCAAAGTACGCTGCAAAGATCAAGCTTAAAAAGACGAACGCGGCGCCTAAGACGATACCGCAGATGGTCTGGAAGTTCTCGTAAATGCTAAAATGTTCAGCGAAGAAGAGTTCGGTCTGAACAGTGTTTGCCCAAGGTCTCGAATCGTTAGTGGGCGTCTGTCCTCCGCGTCTTAAAACGAACAATACCGTAGTTACGGCAAGGAAAATCGTTATAGCGGTGAAAACGAACACGCCAAGTAAGGATACGATTTTGCAACCCTTTGCTTTTTTCATGACTTTTTCTTTACGATCTTTCATAATTAAACACCTTCTGAAACTTTCGATATACTCGGAAAAACCCCGAGTTTTATACAATTATAGCACAGTTTTACGGTCTTTGCAATAGTTTATGCTTTCATTTTTCGGTTTTTGACAGGTAAAATCACATTTTTTACGGCATAAACACTAATTTTTATGCGCTTTAATATACTCTTTGTAGAAGTTGAACGAATCTTTCGGCGTTCTCTTTAAGGTGTCGAAGTCGACGTCCACGAGCCCGAAGCGTTGGGAGTATCCCTCTCTCCACTCGAAGTTGTCGAGCAAACTCCAGACAAGGTAGCCTTTAAGGTCGATCTCTTTTTGGAGTTTTTCAACCATCGCCAGATGGTCTTTAAAGTACTGAACCCGACGCGCGTCGTGAACGCCGTCGTTACACGCCATACCGTTTTCGCTGATGACGACGGGCTTTTTGTAGCGCTCGTAAAAGAACTTTGCGCCCCAGTAGATGCCGTTGGGATCTATATACGTTCCTATATCGCTTATATTCTTCGACAGTTTCGCCTCGTCTAATTTACCGTTCTCATCATACGGCTTGCCGCCGTAGTTATTGTAGAACACCACGTTCGAGTTTTCGGAGATAAGTTTTAGATCCCCGTCTTTTACGTAGTCTTTAAATCTTGGGAATTCTCGGTAAACGCGCTCCGGATAAACGCCGGCGTAGATCGGATCGGTGTAGATGCCGACCGTTTCGGTAACCGCGTCCCGTCCTATAAAGAAGTGTTCTTTCGCCGCGTTAATGCACTTTTCGGTAAGAACCGACGGGTATTCCTCGAAAGTCGCGATCGCAACCCCCGCCGTAAAGTCCTTGACGTTCTCCGCGATCGCCCTCGTCGCCTTGCCGTGCGCTAAAAGCATATGGTGAACGCATTTTAAGACTTCTTCGTCCTTTAATTTTAAGCCCGGCGCAAAGTAGCCCGTGCGGTAGCAAGCGTCGACCGCGGGGATAGGTTCGTTAAAGGTGATGTAATCCTTTACCCTGTCGCCGTATTTTTTGACTAAAAACTCTGCGTACTCTCCGAACCAGTCCGAAAAGTCGGGGTTTTGCATACCGCCCTTTTCGTGTAGGGTTATCGGCATGTCCCAGTGATAGAAGGTAAGGATAGGTAGTATGTCCCTTTTAAGAAGTCCGTCGATCAATCTGTCGTAAAAATCCACGCCCTTTTGGTTGACCTTCCCCGTTCCGTCCGGAAAGATCCTCGGCCAGCCGACGGAAAACCTATAACAGTTGACGCCCAAATCTTTCATTAAATCAATGTCTTCTTCCCCCCTGTTGTAGTGGTCGGCGGCGACTGTCA
>CAMPBJ010000021.1 GCA_946637575.1 uncultured Clostridia bacterium
TACTCTCTTTCTTACAGTCTCGCTCGTTTCAGCCTTTTCGTCGCTCGTAAGTTCTGAATACTTTACGCCGTCGACGTACACCTGAATATCTATCCTGTCGAGTAACGGTCCGGATATTTTTGCTTTGTACCTTGCTATCTGCGAAGGAGAACACGTACACGGTTTGTCTTCGCTCCCAAGATTTCCGCAAGGGCACGGGTTCATACTTCCGCAGAGCATAAAGTTTGCGGGATACAGAACGCTCCCTTCCGCACGCGAAACGGTGATAACGCCGTCCTCTAACGGCTGCCTTAAAGCCTCTAACGTGGAGCGGTTGTATTCGGGCATCTCGTCTAAAAAAAGCACGCCGTTATGCGCTAAACTTATTTCGCCGGGTTTTATCTTCGCTCCGCCGCCCGTCAAAGATACGGTGGACGCGGTGTGGTGCGACGCCCTGAAAGGTCTTGTAAACACTATGCCGTCCGAACTTTTAAGTATGCCCGCCTTTGAGTGTATCTTCGTCGTTTCCAGCGCCTCTTCTTTGGTCATGTCCGGCATTATGGTCGGAATACACTTTGCAAGCATCGTCTTCCCCGTTCCCGGTGCGCCGACGAACAGAATATTATGCCCGCCGGAGACAGCGACTTCCAAAGCGCGCTTTGCGACTTTCTGCCCCTTTATAAAACAAAGATCTTCAGAATAAGTCTTTTTGCTCTTTTCTGTTTCATAATCGAGCGTTTGGACGCGCTCCAACTTTTTATACCCCGAAAGGTGATCGATAACTTCCTTTAAAGACTCCGCGGGGTAAACTTCCGCGTTTTCGACGAACGCCGCCTCTTTTTTATTCCCCGAAGGGATTATAAACTTCGTGTACCCGTCGGAGAGAGCGGATATCAAAATCGGCAAAACGCCGTTTACGCGCCTTAAAGAACCGTCAAGCGAAAGTTCGCCCAAGAAAACGATCCTTTCTTCCGGATAAGACAGCATGCCGAACGCTTTTAAGAGCCCGACCGCAAGCGGAAGGTCAAAAGCAGAACCTTCCTTTTTGACGTCCGCGGGCGCAAGGTTGCACACTATCTTCTTTGCGGGAACCGAAAGTCCACTGTTCTTTATCGCGGAGCGGATACGCTCTTTCGACTCCTTTACCGCGGTGTCGCCGAGCCCCACTATATCGAAGGACGGAAGACCGTTCGATATGTCGACTTCGACTGAAACGGGGACGCCGGTAAGCCCTATTAAAGTGTAACTTTCGGTTTTGGCAAGCATTTGTTCCTCGGGGCGGTTTTATTAAAAAAAATAAACTGCGCCCATTGTCATTTTTTACTATATGTTAAACATTATATATTATTCGCCGCGGTTTGTAAACCTATTGACGAAAAAAAAAGAACTTTCGTTTCCGAAAGTTCTTTTGATTTTACGATTAAACTTATCTTGCGACTTCTTTAACTTTTGCAGCCTTACCGGTACGTTCACGTAAGTAGTAGAGTTTAGCGCGACGGACATGTCCGCGACGGGTAACGATGATGTCCGCTACCTTCGGCGAGTGGATCGGGAAGGTCTTTTCAACGCCTACGCCGTAAGAAACTCTCCTGACGGTGAAAGTCTCGGCGATTCCGCCGTGCTTTCTTGCGATTACTATACCTTCGAACGCCTGAAGTCTTTCCTTGTCGCCTTCGATGACCTTTACCATTACTTTAACGGTGTCGCCCACGGCGAACTCGGGAACGTTCTCTTTCAAGTTTTCGTTGTTGATTGCGTCTATTACTTTGCTCATTTGCTTTACCTCCTATATTTACCAAGCGTTCTTGCACGGATCTTCCGACAGAGGAACGCCCGAAGCATTATCAAAGCCATACTATAATATCATACTTTTTTTTGTTTAGCAAGCGATTTTAAATAGAAAATGCGTCGGTGATATGATTTATTGCGTCGTTTTCTATCTCGATCACGTCGAACCTGCAAGGAAAGTCCGTTTTTTTGTGCTTTACAAGATACTCAGACGCGACCAGAGCGTACTTTTTTCTCTTATTTACGCCCACCGCTTCTGCCGGCGTTCCGAACGCTTCTGTCGACCTTGTTTTTACTTCGGTAAAAACCGTAACCCCGTCCTTCTCGGCGATCAGGTCGATTTCGCCTATACGCGTCTTAAAATTCCGCTCTAAAATCTCATAACCCTGCGATCTTAAAAACTCCTCCGCCTTTACTTCACCGGCTCTTCCCAGAAGTTTTTTATGAAAGTCTTTCTGTGCAAAATACAAGGTCCTATCTCCTTTATTTTCCCGATGTGTTCTTTCGTGCCGTATCCTTTGTGCTTTTCAAACGAGTACTCGGGGTAAGTTTTTGCGTACTCTTTCATAAGGTTATCCCTATATACTTTTGCGATTATGGACGCGCAGGACACCGAATAACACTTGTCGTCGCCCTTAATTACGTACTCCGCGTTAAACGCAAGCCCGATATCCACTCCGTCCACGATCGTTACGTCGGGGGTTACGGATAAGCCGTTTACCGCACCCGTCATGCATTTTTTGACCGCGTTTAATATGTTTATCCTATCTATCTCTTCGGGCGAAACCTCGAAAATAGAGTAAGCGACGGCGCGTTCGCGTATCAAAGCGTCGAGCTCTTCGCGCTTTTTTTCGGTGAGTTTCTTGCTGTCCTTTACGCCGTCTATTAAAGTATCCGTCGGCATAATTACCGCGGCGCAGACGACCGGCCCTGCAAGCGGGCCTCTTCCCACTTCGTCAACACCCGCGACGTACTTATAACCTTTTTTTAGGTGTTTTTGCTCGAAAGACGTATCCATCAGTCTAAAACGATCTTGCCGATCCTGCCCTTTCTGAAATCGTCGATAATCGCCGTAGAACACCTGTCGTAGTCGAATATTCCGCCCTTTTTTATAAAGCCCCTTATTTTGCATATTCCGTCGAACATTTCTGTAACGCTTTCGCCTTCCGTTATCCCGTACTTTTCTTTTAGAAGTTCGGGGTATTTTTCGGAAAGTTCTTTAAGGAGTTCCGCAGAAAGATCGTTAAAGTCGATATTCGCGTCGTTCATACAGCCGACGTAAGCAAGGTGTTTTGCAAAAGTCTGGCTCTCGAACGCCGGAGGCATTGTTCCGGGGGTGTCTAAAAGTTCCAGATCGCGTATTCTCACCCATTGTTTTCCGCGCGTAACCCCGGCTTTGTTGCCGGTAACGGTCTTCCTTCCGCCGACGAGCGCGTTTATGATAGTAGATTTCCCCGTATTCGGAATACCCGCGACCATTATGCGAACGGGTTTGTTTACACCCTTTGCCTTATTCTTCTCGATTTTTTCCTTTAAAAGTTCAAAGACGGCGGAGTATAATGCGTCGACCGTCTTTTTATCCGTCGCGGAAACCGAAACAGCGGTTATCCCTTCCGACTTAAAGTCGGAGACCGTCTTTAACGCGTCCTTTTTCTCGATAAGGTCGCATTTATTTATAACGTAAAGAACCTTTTTGTCTTTAAAAAGGTTGCCTAATTTCTTGTTTACGGAAGCGTGCGGACATCTTGCGTCAAGTACGACGAGAACGCCGTCCACGAGTTTTAAGGACTCTTCCATCATCCGCATTGCCGCGGTCATGTGTCCCGGAAACCATTGCAGATGTTCCATACTACTTCTCCAAAAGATCGGGGCGACGGGCTTTCGTTATCTCTTCCGCCCGCTCCCTTCTCCACTTATCGACTTCTCCGTGGTTACCCGAAAGCAAAACTTCGGGTACTTTTAGTCCGCAATACTCCTGCGGCTTGGTGTACTGCGGATACTCTAAATATCCGCTTGAAAAACTCTCTTCTTTTAGAGATTCTTTATTTATTACGCCGTCGACGTAACGGCTTACCGCGTCGGTAACCGCCATAGCCGGGATCTCCCCGCCGGTCAAAACGTAATCCCCCACCGAGAGTTCTTCGTCGATAAAAAGATCTATCGCGCGTTGATCCACGCCCTCGTAATGCCCGCAAAGGAGCAGAATACCGTCAAGTTTCGAATACTCTTCTACGATTTTTTGATTGAAAACCCTACCCCGTGGCGACAAAAACACGCGCTTTGCTTTATGCTCCGGATCTATCGCGGTAATAGCGCTCCCGATAGGTTGCGCCATCATCACCATGCCCGCGCCGCCGCCGAAGGGCGTATCGTCGCACTTTCTGTGTTTGTTTTCGGTATAATCCCTTATGTCGTGAACGTTTATCGAAAGTTTTGCGGACTTCGTCGCTCTGCCCAAAATACTCGACTTTAAGGCGGAAAACATTTCGGGGAATAAGGTCAAAATATCAATCTTCATAAACGCTTATCTCCGCGAGTTTCTTTTTAAAAACGGTAACTTCGCCCTTTTCGACGTCGATGCTTTTCACCGCGTCTTTTAAGAAGGGGAAACGCAAAACCTTTCCGTTTTTCGTCGCGACGGTAAAGATATCCGTCCTTGCGCTTATGATATCCGTGATCTTTCCGATCTCGCCGTCTTCATCGAAAACCGCTGCACCGACAAGGTCCGCGACGAAGTATTCGCCGTCTTTTAGGGGAATAGCGTCTTTCCTTTCGACGGACATAAACTTCCCGCGGAAAGTCTCCGCCGTGTTTCTGTCGGACACTCCGGATAGCGCGACAAAGACCGTATCCCCCGCGATTACCGTTCGGGTGATACGGTAACTTTGACCGTCGATCTTCACCTCGTTTAAGTTTTTAAATCGGTTTATATCGCTCGTAAGGGGCTGAACTTTCAGTTCGCCCCTTATCCCTTGCGGTTTCACGATAAGCCCGATTTTAAAAGAACTTTGCATTACGTTATGCTTGTTCCTTTATTTCGAGGTTATACTTTTTATTCTCTTTCTGTCCGCCGACTTTTAAGAGGGTACGGATCGCCTTTGCAAGCTTACCGCCCTTTCCTATCACCTTGCCCATATCCGAAGGCTTTAAGAGTACGGTTACCGAAACGACGTTCCCGTCTTCTTCGACTTCATATACGGCGCTGTCCGCGTCGTCGGCGAAAGTGCCTATTACGTATTTAATAAGGTCAATCATTATCTGTTACCCGTTACTTTTTCTTTCTGACCTTGGTTTTTGCGGGCGAAAGTTTGGTGGGTTTCGGAAGGATGCCTGCGTTTACCAAAAGGTTTTTAACGGTGTCGGTCGGTTGAACGCCGTTTGCGATCCATTTTTTCGCTTTCTCTTCGTCGATCACGATCTCTGCGGGAACGGTGGTCGGATTGTAATGACCGACTTTGTCGATATATTCGCCGTCTCTCGCCTTCTTGCTGTCCATGATAACGATACGGTAGAAGGGCGATTTCTTGTCCCCGAGTCTCGTTAATCTCATTTTTACTGCCATTGTTCTGTTCTCCTTTTTTGCCTTTCTCGGCTGTGTTTTATATTTTTTCGCTTACGCGTTAAAACCTGAACATTTTGTTGTTTTTCATCTGCTTCATCATAGCCTTTGACTGCTCGAAGTTTTTAAGCACTCTGTTGACTTCCTGAACGCTCGTTCCGCTACCCTTTGCGATCCTCATCTTTCTCGACGAGTTTATGATATTCGGGTTCTCGCGCTCTTTTTTCGTCATTGACTGTATGACCGCGCGCATGGATATTATCTTCTTTTCGTCGATATCTTCTTCCCTTATCTTAAACTTCGTGCCCATGCCGGGGAGCATTGAAAGAATATCTTTCAGTCCGCCCATTTTTTGCATGGACTCGAACTGATCCAAATAATCGTCCAACGTGAACGAGTTTTCCCTGAACTTCTTTTCGAGTTTTTTCGCCTGTTCTTCGGTAACGGCGTCCTGCGCGCGTTCGATGAGCGTTAAAACGTCCCCCATCCCTAAAATACGGTTCGCCATACGGTCGGGGTAGAACGGCTCTAAATCGCCGAGTTTTTCGCCTACCGAACAGAACTTTACGGGTTTGCCCGTAACCGCTTTAATAGAGAGCGTCGCGCCGCCTCTCGTGTCGCCGTCAAGTTTCGTTAAAACGAGCCCGGTTACCTCTAAACGCTTATTGAACGTATCCGCCACCTCGACCGCGACCTGACCGGTCATCGCGTCGACGACTAAAAGGATCTCGGACGGGTTTACTTCCGACTTTATGTCCTCTAACTCGCGCATAAGCGCTTCGTCTATCTGAAGTCTTCCCGCGGTGTCGATTATAACGTAGTCGAATCCGTAAGATTTAGCGTAGTCCACCGCCTGCCTTGCGATCTTTACGGGGTTGCCCTGTCCTTTTTCGAATACGGTGCAGCCCGCCTGCTCGCCTACGACTTTAAGTTGATTTATCGCCGCGGGGCGGTAAACGTCGCACGCGCAAAGGAGCGCCTTTTTATTCTGCTTTTTAAGGTACAGCCCCAACTTCCCGACGAGCGTGGTTTTACCCGCACCCTGAAGCCCCGCCATCATGATAACGGTGGGCGGGTTGTCGGAAACCGCTAATTTGGAGTTGGTAGAACCCATAAGACTAATGAGTTCTTCATTTACTATCTTTATTACCTGTTGTGTGGGGGTAAGGCTCTTTAATATCTCTTCCCCTACCGCGCGCTCGGAAACCTTGGCGACGAAGTCTTTTACGACCGAAATGTTTACGTCCGCCTCCAAAAGCGCGATGCGGACCTCTCTCATCGCGGTTTTTATTTCGAGTTCTGTTAGTCTCCCGCGCTTCGTGAGTTTTGAAAAGATATGATTAAGTTTTTCAGAAAGTCCCGAAAATAAAGCCATTATCTACCTATTATCTCCAAAATTTTTGCGGAAGTCTCCGCGCCCGCGTCTTTTGAAAGTTCCCTTAACTTTTCTTCCTTTTCCCTTATTTTAAGCGCGTTTTCAAGCGACAAGAGTTTATCTTTCGCGTTCTTTAACGTGTCCGACGCGTTCTGACGGGTAACCGACAACTCTTCCGCGATCTCGGAAAGCGAAAAATCCAAAAGATAATGCATCTTAAAAACTTCTTTTTGCCTGTCCGTTAAAAGATCGCCGTAAATCTCGAAAAGTTCCGCAAGATAAATCTTCTCTTCCATACCCGTACCAAAATAAAAGGTGTAAAGTTTTTTTACTTTACACCCATATTATAAGCCCGTTAAAACGACCTGTCAAGCGATTTTACGGTTTTAGAACATACTTTCTATAAAATCTTTGGCGTTGAAGTTCTCTATATCGTCGATTTTTTCACCTGTTCCGACAAAAAGTACCGGAATTTCCTGTTCGTACGATAAGGAGATTATAAACCCGCCCTTTGCCGTACCGTCGAGTTTGGTAAGTATTATTCCGTCGAGCCCTACCGCTTCTGAGAAGGCTTTCACCTGATTTTCGGCGTTCTGACCCGTCGTCGCGTCGAGTACGATAAGTTTTAAGTACTGCGCCGTCGGGTACTCGCGCTTAATAACCCTGTCGATCTTCTTTAACTCTTCCATTAAGTTCGACTTAACGTGAAGTCTGCCCGCGGTGTCGATTATTAAAACGTCCGTGCCTTTTGCTTTGCACGAGTCTATCGCGTCGAACACGACCGCGGACGCGTCCGCCCCTTCGGCGTGTTTTATTATCCTGACTTTCGCCCTGTCCGCCCAGACCGAGAGTTGCTCGGACGCGGCGGCGCGGAAGGTGTCCCCCGCGGCGATGGTTACGCTCTTTCCTTCTTTTGAGAACTTGTTCGCAAGTTTTCCGATAGACGTGGTCTTGCCGACGCCGTTTACCCCAACTACCATGATAACGCACGGCGTCTTAACTTCTGGTACGTCGGCGTAGTTTAACGTGTCGAAAAGTTCTTCTTTTAAAAGACTTATTACGTAGTCTTTATCCTTTAACTTTTCCTTCTTTGCGGTTTCGCGGATCTCTTCCACTATCTCCGTCGTAGTTGCAACCGAAACGTCGGAAGATATAAGGATATCTTCTAATTCTTCGTAAAACTCGTCGCCCAACTTATCGCTCGAAAAGAGTGCGGTAAGTTTTTTCGATATCCCCTCCCTCGTTTTGCCGAGGATCTCTTTTAATTTACTGAAAAACCCCATATTTCTCCCTTAAACCGCGGTACCCGCGTCGAACGCCGCGGCGTCCGAAAGTTTTACGGAAACCATCTTGGATACGCCCTTTTCCTGCATGGTAACGCCGAACAGCGCGTCCGCTCTTTCCATGGTCGGTTTTCTGTGGGTAATGACGATAAACTGCGTCTCTTTGCTGAACTTCTGAAGATACTCCGCAAACCTGTCCACGTTAGCCTCGTCAAGCGCCGCCTCGATCTCGTCTAAAACGCAGAAAGGCATAGGACGTAGCCTTAAAATAGCGAACAGGATCGCTATCGCGGTAAGCGCCTTTTCCCCGCCGGACAAAAGCGAAAGTTTTTGGAGTTTCTTTCCCGGAGGTTCTGCGACTATCTCGACTCCCGCCTCCAACTTGTCGTCCACGTCGGTGTAGTCCATTTGTAGCATCGCCTTTCCGCCGCCGAAAAGTTCCTTAAATATTCTCTGGAAGTTCTCGTTTATTTTTTTAAACCCTGCGTCGAACTGTGCCTGCATTTCGCCCTTTATCTTGTCGATTGCAACTTTTAAGTCGTCCTCCGCTTTAAGAAGGTCGTCTCGCTGGGTTGTCATCTCTTCGTAACGCTCTTTTAAGACCTTAAATTCGTCTATCGCGTTCGCGTTGATCGCGCCTAAAGCCGAACGTTTTCTTCTGATCCTTATAACTTCCTGCTCGCCGGCTTTCGCGTCGTAGTTTTCGGCGCGTTTTTCCGCCGCCGTCTCGTACGTTTCCTGATAATCTTCGAAAATGCTCTGACCTAAATATTCGAGGTCGGAGTCGATCTTCGTCATGCTTATCTCTTCCGCGTGCTTTCTTTCGGACAGTTCGTTTATCCTTTCGGAAATGCCGTTCTTTTGCGCCTCGTTGCTTTCGAGTTTTGCGCGAAGTTCTTCCTTTTCCCTGTCAATGCTCTCTATTTTGGCGCGGATCTCGTTTACGACTTCCTGTTCTTCCTTGGTAAGCGCGACTTTTTCCTGCTCGCGTTTCAATTCTTCTATCATCGCGCGCGCACCGTCGTTGCTCTTTATGATCTCCGCGTTCTGCTTTTCCGCGTCGGCTACGGAAGAAATAAGTCTTTCTCTATCCTGCGATAGGGCGGATATCATTGACTTTAACTCGGTCGTGCGCACCTGATTTTCGGTAACGAGCGCGGAGAGTTCGTCACGCTCTTTCCGTAAAGCGTCGTACTCCGCCTGTCTTTCGTTCGCGGAACTTTGCGCGCTGTCGCGCTCCGCTTCCGCTTTTTCGCTACCCGTGGTAACGGATTTATACGTTTTATCTATCTCCGAAAGTCTTGCGTCCACCTCTTCTATCAAATCGGTAACGCTCTCGATCTCTCTGCCTAACTCGCTTAAACTCTTCTCCGCCGCCGCCTGTTTTTCGCGGACTAATACGATCTGCTGACGTTCTTCGTTATAAAGATCGTTTAAAACGTTAAGTTCGTCAAGACTCTTATCCCGCTTTTCTTCGAGCGTCTTCTTCTCGGCGCGAAGCGTTTCCGCCTCCTTTTCCTTGGACCTTAAAGCCTTTTCGTTGTCTTCTATCTTTCTGTCGTTGGATAAAAGCCCTATCGTGTCCGTCCTTCTCGAACCGCCGGTCATAGAACCTTGGTTCGATAAAAGGTCGCCGTCGAGCGTTACGATCTTAAACGCAAACCCGTACTTCTTCGCAATAAAGTTTGCGTTATCCAGCGTATCTACGATAAGGGTGTTCCCTAAAAGGTTGGATATGACGTTCGTAAACTCTTTGTCGAAATCTACGAGTTCGTCCGCAACGCCTAAAGCGCCGACTTCGTTTAACGCCGAATCGACTTCGCGCAGTCTTATTCTCGGCTTCACGGAGTTTATGGGTAGGCATGTAACTCTGCCGAGTTCGTACTTTTTAAGATACTTTATGATGTACGCCGCGTCGTCCGTCGTGGAAGTTACGATATTCTGCGCGGCTGCCGCAAGCGCGGTTTCCAGCGCAACGTCGTACTTTTTGTCGCTTTTAATAAGTTCCGCAACTACTCCGCGGATCTTTCCTTTAAGTTCCGCGTCCGTCTTACTTCTCTTAAACAAGTTCCTTACCGACGTCGAATAACCTTCGTAGTTTTCTTTAAGGCTCTTATAGAAACTTCCGCGCGTTACCAAAGTCGTTATCGCAGAATTAACGGTAACGATCGCGTTTTCGGTCTTCGCCACTTCCTCGTTCCCGTCTCTTACTTCTTCCTCTTTTAACGTGATACGCGTCTTTAAATCGAAAACTTTCCTGTCTAAATCGTCGATATCTTTATCGTACTTTTCCTTGTCGTTAAAAAGACCTTCGCGCTTAAAAGAGAGCGCGTCTAACCTGCCCGACAGTTCGTTTCTCTTTTCGGTAAGACTGCGTTTTTCAATGGAGATCGCGCCCTTTTCGACTTTAATATCGGAGAGCGACTCGATCGTTTCGATGATCTTTTTTCTGCTTTCGCTCGCAAGTTCTTCGCCGAGCGATATTTTTTCGGAAAGGAACATTACTTTTTTGGAGTATTCTTCCGCCTGCTTAGATAACGTTTCGAGTTCGGCGTTTAATTTCTCCTTCTCTTCTTCGCCCGAAAGGATCTCCGCCTTGTAACTTGCTATAAGTTTTTCGTTTTCTCCGTACTCTCTTTCGGCGCGCTCTATCTCGGAAGCAAGATAAGCCATTCTCTG
>CAMPBJ010000022.1 GCA_946637575.1 uncultured Clostridia bacterium
GGCGGGGGAAACGTTTAAGGATAGTTCGGAAAAAAGGCTTGCCGCCGTAAAAAAAGGCGACGCGGACGGGGTGATAAAAAACTTAAAAAACGACCTTTTCCCTTCCGCTTGCACGCTTCTTCCCGAAGTGAAAAAGAACTTCGAGACGATGGCAAAACACTACCCCACCGTAATGTCGGGGAGCGGAGCGACGGTGTACTCCGTGTTTAAAACCAAAAAAGAGCGCGACTCGGCGTACAAAGTCCTTTCGCGTACCTTAAAAGGAAAACTCGTTAAAGCCGAAACGGTGTAGAAGTTAAAAACAACAACAAACAAAAACGGGCGTTCGCCCGTTTTTTTATTGTCTTACTTTATAAAACGTGTATGATTTCGTGTATGATTTCGTGTATGATATTGACTTAAACCCGTGAATATGGTAGAATACGGTCAGATAAAAGGAGGCAAAATGGACAAATATATTCCGCCTTACGAGATAACCGAAGATATGCTCGGGATAGCCGCGGAGATTATGGAACTTCTGGGCAGATTTTCGGGTGTCGGCACGATCGAAAAACTTCCTAGACTAAGGAGAGTAAACCGAATAAAATCGATCCACTCTTCGCTTGCGATCGAGAACAACACGCTTACGCTTAAACAGGTTACAGACGTTATCGACGGAAAGAGGGTTTTAGGTCCGCAAGACGACGTTATTGCGGTAAAGAACGCGTTCGAGGTGTATAAGGGCTTGGGCGAAATAGATCCTTTTTCCATAGACGACTTAAAAAAGGCACACGGCGTTATGATGAAAGGATTAGTCGAAGAGGCAGGGGAGATCAGAACTTCGCCCGTGGGCGTCGTAAATCAGAACGGAGAAGTCGTTCACGTCGCGCCGCCGGTCGGTATGGTCGGCGGACTTTTAACGGGGTTGTTCGACTGGCTTAAAGAAAGTAACGTGCAGATGCTTATCAAATCGAGCGTGTTTCACTACGAGTTCGAGTTTATCCACCCCTTTCGCGACGGTAACGGCAGAATGGGCAGGCTTTGGCAAACCGCGTTGCTTTCCTCGTGGAAACCCGTTTTTCAATGGGTACCGATAGAGAGCGTTATAAAGGACAATCAGGAAGAATACTACAAGGCGATAACTATTTCTACGTCGGAAGGGAAGTCGAACAGGTTTATTCTCTTTATGCTCGGCGCGATCCGTTCCGCGATACGCGATATCGTTCTCGACGCGAATAATCATTATAACCACGTAAACTCTCAGATGAGCGCGCTTTTATCCGTTATCGAAAGTTATCCGCTGTCTCTTACAGAACTTATGGAAAAGGTCGGCTTAAAGTCGAGAGACACTTTCCGCAAAAATTATATAATTCCGGCATTAAAAGCGGGACTTATCGGCATGACTGAACCGGATAAACCGAAAAGCAAAAACCAGAAGTATTTTAAGATATAGAAAAAAGGGGCTTAACACAAAAACGGGCGTTCGCCCGTTTTTTATTTTTAAAATTAAAGTATAAAAAAGCGGTAATAGGTCAATAAACACTTTAACGAAAAAGAAAGGAAGAAGTAAAATGAAAAAAGCGTGCATACTTTTGCTTGCGGTCGCCATAATAACCTTGTCGGCGGTAGAGTTTATCGGGAACAACTTTTCGGTTCGCACAGAATATTTAAGGATACATATCCGTGCCAACTCGAACGACGAAGCCGATCAGGAAGTAAAATACGCGGTAAAAGACGAGATCGTAAGTTTTTTAACGCCGCTTCTTTCCGATTGCGACACGAAAGAAAAAGCGGAGAGCGTCTTAAAAGAAAACCTAAAAAACGTAGAGAGCGTAGCAAGCGCGGTACTTAAAAAGAACGGCAAGACCTACAAGGCTTCGGCGAAGATAAAAAACGAAGAGTTCCCTACGCGTAAGTACGAAAATCTTACGTTAGAGTCTGGCTATTACGACGCGCTTATCGTAAATCTGGGTTCGGGGGAAGGGGATAACTGGTGGTGCGTAGTCTATCCGCCGTTATGCTTCGTCGGTACGGGAAAGTATGAATACAGAAGTAAAATAAAAGAAATCATAGACAGATTTTTTTATAAAGGAGAAAGATGAAAGTAAAAAGAAAAATAATAGCGGTGATACTTTCCGCCGTCGCGATTTTCTCTTGCGCGGGGATAGTAGGCAGCGTAAACGGACAGGTGGCGTACGCCGTAACTTACAGCGTGGGTTCTAAAGGAACGACGGTAAAGACCATACAGCAAAAACTGAAAAACTGGGGCTACTACACCGGCGCGGTGGACGGTATCTACGGCGCAAAGACGAAAGAGGCGGTAAAGTATTTCCAGCGCAGAAACAAACTTTCGGTTGACGGCATTGCCGGACCGAAAACTCTTGCCGCGATGGGCATAAGATCTTCTTCGGGCAGCGGAGGGAGTACGTCTTCGAGTTTTTCAAACTCCGACATAAACCTGCTCGCGCATTTAATTTACGGCGAAGCAAGGGGCGAATCTTACGTAGGACAAGTCGCCGTAGGCGCGGTCGTTATGAACAGGATAAAGAGCGCGTCTTTCCCGAACACGATGTCGGGCGTGATCTATCAAAGTTACGCGTTCACCGCGGTAAACGACGGGCAGATAAACTTAACCCCGAACGACACGGCAAAACGCGCCGCGCAGGACGCGATAAACGGTTGGGACCCGACTTACGGCGCGCTTTACTACTACAACCCGAAGGTAGCCACGAGCAGTTGGATATTTTCGAGAACCACGACGATAACGATAGGCAACCATATCTTTGCAAAATAAGGAGATAAAATGGAAGAGAGAAACAGCGCAATAGAAAAAGCGGAAAAACTTGCGAACGCGCAGGAAGAACGCAGAGAGAAAATAAGAAGAGATAACGAAGAGATGGAGTCGCTTATTGACTCCGAAGAGAAAGCGAGAAAAAGGCGCAAGCGTAAGCCTACGGGTTTTACGCGGCTTAAAGGCGCGGTGGGAGTGCTTGCGGTATCCCTTGCGGTCGTAACCGCGGGATTCTTCGTAAGAACGTCCGTGCCGACCGAATCGGATATGATGCTCGACGCGGCGTATAGGCGCAGTTTGTACGACGCGGTAGAGCAGGTCGGAAGTATGGACTTAAATCTTTCCAAGGCATTATCTACGAGCGATTATCCCGCGCTTTCGGGGTATCTTTTCGACGTGGCGATCGAGAGCGAACTTTTAGAAAGCGACCTTCACGCGCTACCCATAAAGGAAGAAAACAAAGTAAACTCCGCAAAACTCGTTAACCAGATCGGCGACTTTTCAAAGAGCCTTGAAAAGAAGATCGTTCGCGGGGGAACGCCGACGGACGGCGATTATAAAACGCTCGGCGAACTGTACAAGCGCAACAAAAAGTTAAAGGACGCGCTTTATAGCGCGGCAAACAACGCCGGCGCAAACTACGAATTCGATATAGACGCAGGGGATAACGACGGCTTCTTGTCCGAGTTTTCAACTTTGGAGAACGTCTCGGCGGAATATCCCGAACTAATTTACGACGGACCGTTTTCGGACGGCACGGTAAACCGTGAGATTAAGGGGTTAAAAAAGGAAAAGATCACGGAAAAAGCGGCGGCTAATAAACTAAAAAAACTCTTTTCGGGGTACAGACTTCGCGACTTAAAAGTGGAGAGAAGCGGGAACGAAACGATACCTTCGTTCATAATTACCGCTAAAATCAAAAACGACGTTTTACTTTGCGAGATCGCGGAGTACGGCGGAGACCTTTTAAACCTTTCGCGTGCGGGAAGTTGCGGAGCGGAAAACTACGACAGAGCGGGGATAGAAGAACTTGCCGAAAAGTTCTTAAATAAACTAGGCATAGAGAATATTAAAGCCGTGTGGTACTCCTATTTTAACGGCGCATACACGATAAACTACGCGAAAGAAGAAAACGGCGCGATAATCTACCCGGATATGATAAAGATAAAACTTTGTGCGGAAACGGGCGACGTTATAGGATTCGAGGGAAGTTCGTACTATAAAAACCATACCGAAAGAACGATAGAAAAACCTACCATTTCGCAAGAAGAGGCGAGAAAAAAAGTCCACGGCGGGATAGAGATAGAAAGCGTAAGGCTTGCGGTAATCCCGAAGGGAGAAAAAAGCGAAACGCTTTGTTACGAGTTTTCGGGCGAAAAGGAAAACGAAACGTATTTTGTGTATATCAACGCCGAGACCGGCGCGCAGGAAGAGATGTTTAAGGTGATCGACACCGACGAAGGAACGCTTTTAATGTAGTTTTAATTAAGTAAAAAAACGCGTCTTTATTAAAGGCGCGTTTTTCAATTACGCCGAAAAGTATTGCCAAAGAAAAAATAAAATGGTATAATCGAAAGAAAAACGGACAAGGAACTGACTTATGATAAACGTTATCGTTGACACTTTGGGCGGGGATAACAGCCCGAACGCAAACATCGAAGGCGCGGTAGCGGCGCTTAAAGAGATCGAGGATCTAAAGGTAACTTTCGTCGGCGACGAGAAGGTGATAAGAGAAAAACTTAACGAGCTCGGCGTACAGGAAAGGATAGACGTCGTCCACGCGCCCGACGAGATATCGTGCAACGACAAGCCCACCGAGGCGATAAGGAAGAAGACCGAAAGTTCGCTTTACCGCGCGATAGAACTCTTAAAGTCGGACGGCGGGTATAACGCTTTCGTGTCGAACGGATCGACCGGCGCGATAATCGCGGGCGCGGTCTTAAAACTCGGCAGGATAAAGGGAATAAAACGCCCCGCGCTCTGCCCGATACTTCCCACGATGAACCGCGGCATCGTCGCTTTGTGCGACAGCGGTGCGAACGTCGATTGCGACGAAGTTATGCTCCACCAGTTCGGCTTTATGGCGAGCCTTTATTTAGAGAAGGCGTACGGCAAGAAAAACCCGAAAGTCGCGCTCCTTAACGTAGGCACGGAGGAAGAAAAAGGCGACCTTTTAAGAAAGGCGACCTATAAACTTCTTTCCGAAGACAAAAACATCAACTTTGCGGGCAACATGGAGGCGAGAGACCTTCTTAAAGGCGACTACGACGTCGTGGTGTGCGACGGGTTTTCGGGCAACGTCCTCTGCAAATCCACCGAGGGCGCGTGCCTCGAAATGTTAAAACTTTTAAAAGGCACTCTTACGAAGAACTTTAAGACCAAGATGGGCGCGCTGCTTTTAAAAAAGGACATAATGGGGTTAAAGAACTTTATGGACTACAACAACTACGGCGGCGCGGTGCTTTTGGGCTGTTCTAAGACCGTGGTAAAAGCGCACGGATCTTCTAAGGCGCTTTCTTTTAAGCATTGCGTCGAGCAGGCGTACAATATCGAAAAGAACGGACTTAGGGACGCTATCGACGAGGCGGTCAGGGCAACTTCCGAAGTTACCGAAGGTTAAAAGTAAAAAAATAAAAAAACGCATAAAAAAAACGGGGTTCGGATTTCCGAACCCCGTTTGCTTTTTCTTTTAAGCCACGCGTTCTAAAAGGATCTGAACGTCGCCCGAAAGAGCGAAAGGCGTTAAACTATCGGTAAACTGCGCGTTGTTCCCGTCTCCGCCGCTAACGGTAACGGAAGCGAGGGTAGTGTTGCCGGACTTTGCGGTAACGCGAACTCTGTCGCCCTGCATGGCGTTGGTAACGGTTACGAAGATAAACGAACCTTTTGCGATTTTTGCACCCGATGTAAAAGCTGTTTGCGCGCCATTAGCGGTCGCGGCATATTTTAAGGTGAAGCTGACTTCGCCTTCGCTTATATTCGACTTAGTTACGGTAACGGTGTAGGTATCCGCCGAAGCGCCTTCGTCCGTCTTTTCGTTGTTTCCGCCGCAGGCAAAGCCTAATGCAAGACAGAACGCGAGAGAAAGAACGAGCGCTGTGATTTTCAAAAGTTTTTTCATAATTTTCTCCTTTTTCCTGACAAAATATTTTCAGCCTTTTAATAATAACACCGTACGGATTTTAAGTCAAGGTTTTTTATGTGCCCGCTGTTCCTTTTTATCGTTTTTTGTGTCAAATAAACTAAAAAACTTTTTATTTTTGGGATAAATCCTTGCACTTGATTTTGCAATGTGTTAAACTGTTAACGTGAAAAGATTTTTATGCCTTGACATAGGGGACAAGCGGATAGGGATCGCCGTATCCGACCCGTTTTGTACGTACGCGTTGCCCGTAAAAACGCTGTACCGCAAGAACTTAAAGACCGATTTAGAGGCGGTAAAAAAACTCTGCTCCGATCACGGGGCGACGGATATCGTGTGCGGACTTCCGGTAAACTTCGACGGCAGCGAGTCGGTACAGACCGAAAAGGCGAGATTTTTTATAAATAAACTCGAAGAGGCGACGGGGAAAAAGATTTACGCCGTCGACGAGCGCTGTTCGACGACGAGCGCGGAAGAGCAACTCATTAGGCAGGGATTTTCAAGGGAAGAACGGAAAGGACTTATCGACGCGCAGGCGGCGACCGAGATCCTTAACGCGTTTATAAACGACTTAAATAAAACAAGCAAAAAGGAGAGCAAAATGAGCGAAAAAAAGAAACATTTACACGACGAAGAGTGCGACTGCGGTTGTCATCACGACCACGAACACGAAGAAGGTTGTGACTGTGGCTGTGAAGACGATATCGTGGAACTTACTACCGACGACGGAAAGAAGTTAAAGTTCTACTTTGTCGGCACTATCGAATACAAGGGCAAAAACTACTCCGCGTTTGAACCTGCGGAAGAGATCGAGGGCATCGAAGAGGACGATCTTATCATCTTCGAACTATCCGGCGACGACGAAGAGAGCGCGGATCTTCTCCCGATAGAAGACGACAAACTTTTGGACGAAGTGTTCGAAGAGTTCTGCAAAGCGCTCGACGAAGACGAAGAAGAAGGTGAATAGTATGGACAGTTTCGGACTTAACTTGTACTCGATAAGAAACAAGATAGAAACGGAAGAAGCCTTCCTTAAAACCGCTTTGGAATTAAAGAAAGGCGGATATTCTTTCATGCAGTTTTCAGGCTCTCCTTTGCCCGCCGACGCGGTAAAAAGGGTAGTAGAGCAGACCGGTATGCCCGTCGTTTTAACGCACAGACCTATGGACAGGATATTAAACGACACCGAAAAACTTATGGAAGAAGACGGATCTTTCGGTTGCAAGAACATAGGGCTCGGCATGATGGATATGAAGGCGCTTTTGGACGAAGACGCGTTTAAGGCGACAGTCGAAAAACTCGACAAAGCCGGCGAAAAGATGAAAAAGGCGGGCTTTAAGTTCTTCTATCACAACCACTATCAGGAGTTTTACAAATTAAAGAACGGTCAGACGCGTTTCGACTATATGATAGAGAACGCGCCGAACTTTAACTTTACGCTCGACACCTACTGGGTGCAGTACGGCGGCGAAAATATTCTCGAATTTTTAGACAAGTTAGACGGCAGAATAGAGTGCGTACACTTAAAAGACTACGCAATTCTTTTGGACGAAGAGGGCAACTTAAAGCCGACTTACGAATCCGTCGGGTACGGCACGATAAACTTTAAGCCCGTTGTTGAAAAGATGAAGAAAAAGGGCGTAAAATACTTTTTGGTCGAGCAGGATAACGCCGCGCTCCTTCCCGACACGATGGAACAGGTGCTTCGCAGCGCGAAATATATAAAGGAGAACTTATAATGGATAAAGTAAGGTTCGGTATCATAGGTTTAGGAAATCAGGGTACGTTTTATACGAGAGACATATTCGTCGCGGGAAAAGTGGAGAACGGTTACATAACCGCGCTCTGCGATATCAACCCCGCCAAGATCGAAAACATAAAGACGATTTGTAAGGACGAATCGGTAAAATACTTTACGGACTACAAGGAAATGTTGGACAGCGGACTTTGCGACGCGGTTTTGGTTGAAGTTCCCCACTATCAGCACCCCGAAATGGTCATCGAGTGCTTAAAGCGCGGGATCAACGTCATCTGCGAAAAACCCGCGGGCGTTTACACCAAGCAGGTTAAAGAGATGAACGAAGTCGCAAAGAAAAGCAAGGCGAAGTTCGGTATGATGTTTAACCAGCGCACCAACTGCCTGTATAGAAAGATGAAAGAGATGATCGCGGACGGCGCGATAGGTGAAATTCAGAGAGTTACCTGGATTATCACCGACTGGTTCAGAACGCAGAAGTACTACGACTCGGGTTCGTGGCGCGCAACCTGGAAAGGCGAAGGCGGCGGCGTACTCTTTAATCAATGCCCCCACCAGTTAGATTTGATACAATGGGTAGTCGGCGAACTTCCGACTTCGGTGAACAGTTACTGCCACTACGGAAAATGGCACGACATCGAAGTTGAAGACGACGTTACCACGTACTTAGAGTACAAGAACGGCGCGACGGGCGTATTCATCACTACGACCGGCGAGACGCCCGGAACGAACAGATTCGAAGTCTGCGGAACGAAAGGCAAACTCGTCTGCGAGGGCGGAAAACTTTTGTACTACAAGAGCGCGTACGACGCGAAAGAACGTATCGCCAACTGCGAAACGGGTTTCTTAGGGCATAAGTACGAGATAATCGAAGTCGAAACGGACGGAGAGAACCGCCAGCACGAAGGCATTATCAACAACTTCGCGAACGCGCTTTTAGGCAAAGAACCTTTCTTTGTGGACGGCGTAGAGGGTATCAACGGCGTAGAACTTATGAACGCTATGGAACTTTCGGGCTGGAAGGGCGGAGCGAAAGTTTCTATCCCCGTCGACGAAGACGAATATCTTAAAATACTTAACGAACATATTGCGGTGTCGCGCTATAAAGAAGTTGACGACAGCGCGGTCGCGAACACTTCGGGGACTTTCGGGAGCAAATAAAATGAAGATCGGCATCGTGGGCTACGGCGTTATAGGTCACGTCCACGCGGAAGTTATCAAAGAACTCGGGCAGAAAGTTACGGCGGTCTGCGATATCGACGGCGAAAAGTTAAAGACGGTGGATTTTGCAAAAACCTATTCGGACTTTGACGAGATGATAAAAAACGAAGATCTCGACGTCGTCCATATCTGCACTCCGCACTATCTGCATAAAGAGATGATAGTAAAGGCTTTGGGAAAAGGAATAAACGTCCTTTCCGAAAAGCCGATGTGCATAAAAAAAGAAGATATCGACGAGATAATCGAAGCCGAAAAGAACTCGTCCGCGATATTCGGCGTGAGTTTTCAGAACAGGTATAACCCCGCCGTTCAAAAAGCGAAAGAGTTTTTATCCGGCAAAAAGATTTTGGGCTCTTACGCCACGATGTTCTGGAAAAGGGATAAGGAATACTACTCTTCGGGGGCGTGGCGAGGAAAGATCGCGACCGAGGGCGGCGGAGTCTTGATAAACCAGTTTATCCACACGATAGATCTTCTCTGTTACCTTACGGGAACGCCGAAAAAACTTATTGCGAACGTTATGAACAACACGTTAAAGGGCGTTATCGAAGTCGAAGACACCGCGTTTATAAAGTGTTTCGACGGTTCGGACTTCTGCGTCTTCGCAACTAACGGCAGCACGCAGGACTTCCCCGTAAACATCGTGATAAAAACTGACGGCGGCACGGTAACGATAATTCAGAACGACCTCTATATAAACGGCGAAAAGGTCGAAGTGAGCGGGAACGCCGGATTTTACGGCAAGTCCGTCTACGGTTCGGGGCATTTTGCCCTTATCGGAGACTTTTACGGCTGTATAAAGGAAGGTCGCAAGTTCCCGATAGGCGCGAAAGAGGCGGCGACCGCCGTAAAGATCGTATTAAAAGCCTATGAAAGCCGCGGCGAGATCGTGGATATAGGATAAAGGAGAAAATATTATGAAGATGACTTTCCGTTGGTACGGAGAAAAGGACTGTATCCCGCTTAATTACATAAAGCAGATACAAGGTATGGAAGGCGTAGTTACCGCGGTGTACGACGTACCCGTTGGCAAGGTCTGGGATTTAGATAAGTTAATGCGCCTTAAAAAACTCTCGAACGACGCGGGACTTACTATGGAAGTTATAGAGAGCGTTCCCGTCCACGAAGATATTAAACTCGGCAAGCCCACGCGCGACGCGTATATCGAGGCTTACAAACAGAACATAATCAACTGCGGGAAAGCGGGGGTAAAGTGCATTTGCTACAACTTTATGCCCGTGTTCGACTGGTTCAGAACGAATCTTTACTTTAAGCACGACGACGGTTCGACTTCCCTTTCTTACAGCGAAGCGGATTTTTGTAAACTCGACAAAAAGAATCTCCGTCTTCCCGGTTGGGACGAAAGTTATACGCCCGACGAACTCAATAAACTCTTAAAAGATTACGAGGGCATGACGCACGAGAAACTTTTTGAAAACCTCGTGTACTTTTTAAACGCAATAATGCCCGCGTGCGACGAGGCGGACGTGGATATGGCTATCCACCCCGACGATCCGCCGTGGGATATCTTCGATCTTCCGAGAATTGTGGGAAGAGAAGAAGATTACGACAGGCTCTTTGCCGCAGTTCCGAACAAGCACAACGGCATCACCTTCTGCACCGGAAGTTTGGGCGCGGGAAGATTCAACGACCTTCCCAAGATGGCGGGAAAATACGCGAAGAGA